>CAMFNC010000081.1 GCA_945965245.1 uncultured Porphyromonas sp.
CGGCCACACCGGATGCCGTGGAAGATATTTGCCACCATCTGAAATTTCCCCAACCTTACGCACCTCATATTTTCCGAAAGAGTTTTCTACGCCCCAATTTATCCTATTCCATCAGAAGAACTGAAGATAAGGAGGCTATGCTACTGCACATCCTGCACCGTGTATCCGGAACAGCCATTGTGTATTGTCGCAACCGTAAACTGACGAGAGACATTGCCTCAATGCTCAATACTCAAGGGATTTCGGCACATCCTTATCACGCCGGAATGACTCATGTGGAACGAGAGCGATGTCAAAACCGATGGATGAATGGGGAGATTCGGGTAATGGTGGCCACAAACGCCTTTGGTATGGGCATCGATAAGCCGGACGTACGATTGGTGATTCATTTGATGATGCCTGCTTCGCTGGAAGAATACTTTCAAGAAGCCGGGCGAGCCGGCAGAGATGGGCATCTATCATATGCCGTGGCTCTGGTATCACGCGCCGACACCGGTAAGCTGAAAAGAAAAATAGACGACAGCTTTCCCCCAATGGAAACCATATATCGCACTTTTGAATCCATCTGCAATTTCCTTCAAATCGGCGAAGGAGAAGGTTTTGAGCGGAGTTTCGATTTCGACATCGAGCTGTTCATTCGCATATTTAAGATGCACCCCACTCGTACTCGCTCTGTAATTGAGATTTTGCAAACAGCGGGCATCTGGGACTACCACCAAGACGAAAGCCGCAGCCACATCAATATGATCTACCGCCGAGAGCAATTATACGAATGGCAAGACCCACAAGACGATGCACTGATACGCACATTGCTGAGAACTTATCCCGGAATTTTTTCCGACTACGTGTTTATGGATGAGTTGGTGATTGCCCAAAAGTGCGAAATGACTCCGGACGAGGTGTATTTACTACTGACCCGATTGAGCAAAATGGGAGTGCTGCATTACATCCCCAAAAAGAAACTGCCCAGACTTTTTTTTCATATCTGCCGCGAAGATGCCGACTGTCTGCACATCAGCCCCGAAGCCTACTCGATAAGGCGAAAACGCATGGAAGAACGAATTGCTGCCGTGCTGCAATACATTGACCGTGACGAAATCTGCCGCAGCAGATTGCTTCTATCTTACTTCGGCGAATATGCAACAGAAAGCTGTCAGCAATGCGATGTCTGCCTCAAACACACCGAAAGCCAAATTCCTCACAGTCTATTGAAGGAGGTGGCAAATACCCTGCAAATGCATCTGACACGCGAACATCCCTCTTGCACTTTTACCGAATTTCTAAGCTGGCTACCCTTCTCATCGGAGTTGACTCCGACGGCTCTGCGCGTCATATTGGCAGAGAATCCGCAATATATTTGGGATGGAGATTCGCTTTTCTTGAGCTAAAACTCCCACACAGCACTATTTCCTGTTAAAATAGTTTGAGTATCAACGATTAAATACTAACTTTAGGCAATAATAGAATACGTAAAAACGTATTCTAATCACAAACGATGTTTCACTCATAAACAATAAGATTATGGCAAACAACAATTTGAAATTCGTATTGGGCGTGGTGGTAGGTGCTGCCATCGGTGCAGCCAGCGCATACTTTTCCGACCGCAACAAACGTGAACGCTTCATGGACGACATGTCTGGAGCGGCCGACAAATTGAAAGACTCCGTGGTGGAAGGCTATTATGAAGCCAAAGACCGCTACATGAAATATCGCGACCGTCTGACCAAAGACACGGCCAACATCGTTAGCGATATCGAAGACGAACTTTGCGAAGATACGAACGACTAACATCCGCATCTTTCATTATTGTATTCGTAGCAGACAGCAAAACGAAGATGCACTTTGTGGTTTTCGGGCATCTCGCCAGAACCTCCATGCATCCTCGTTTGGCTGTCTTTTTTTTACATTATACCCCGAAACGATGAGAGGGAAGACCTCGCACCACTGAAGATTTATCACATTATGCAAGTCAGCGACAACCATACCGAGATGCTGCAAGGCGAACTGCAGCGACTCTTCAAAGCCAAACTGGAGAAATGGTATTACCGCACCGGTGATACCTTGGCAGACCGCATGGCACGAGCTATCTATGTCATCATTGCCTCCATTTTGATTATCGGAATATATCTCGCGCTCAATGTAGCTTTAGCACTATATTTGGGTAAATGGGTGGATAGTTATGCGCTTGGTTTCATCATGTTGGCAGGCATTTATCTGCTTCTGTTTGTGATTTGGCTGTTGGCAAAACGGCCGGTAATCAATCGGCTGAAAAACAACTCTGCGGCCTCGGTACTTAAAGTTGGAGAGCAACTACACGCTTCCCTAAATGGCACAGAAGACATTGATCTGGAACCCGAAACTTCACTTTTTAACCTCGATGATGCAAGATGAAAAAGAAATATTCAAACAGCGCGGAAGAACTCCGCAAACGAATCAGCCGGGCAGAATGTGAAGAAAGAGAGGCCATACAGCAATTACAGCGTCATGTTTCCTACTTAAAAAATCATCACCGCGAGATTATCCGTTTCAAGGTCAAAGACATCATGCTACCTCGAAATGGATTTTTCAACCGCTCGGCAGGAGCCATGGGAATGTTCAAAGATAGGATCATAGGATTAT
>CAMFNC010000082.1 GCA_945965245.1 uncultured Porphyromonas sp.
CTTTACAGCTGCTCACGCCCATTATCGTGAACAGAGCGATAAGCGATAAAATCGCTGATTTCATTTGTTTCATAGTCATAAATTTGATGATTATCAATTAAAATCGTTTGCCGGAAAGTTTCACATCGCTTTCTCGGATAATATTAAGTTGCGGAGTATCGCGGAAATAGGTAAGCAGCGCCACAACGGAGCCGGAGCCCATGGGAAGCGGAGAGCCTGCAAAGCGAGCATATCCGCTGGTGCGCACAATGATGGTGCTGCCGTCCGAAGCAACCAATGTTCTGTTTTCCGTCTTTTTATCCACGGCATTGGCATACGTTTTTCCTTTTTCGGAATCCTTGAATTGAACAGACTCCAACTTGATCAGCGTATTGGCATACTGCTTGTTCAATGCATCAATGGTCAGTCGCTTCGGTTCCAACGAGCCCAAACCCGCCAATAAGACCTTTTGGGATACTTGATCTTCGGGGACAAATGAGTTTTCATATTTGGTATCGGCAGAGCGATAGCCCAAGCTAACCTGTTCGCCATATTGACCCAGCACAAGCCCTTTGCATCGAACCACCACAGTGCTTCCTTGTGGATAACTTTTACCCAAGTTAGAGCCACCCAGTTTCAGTTCGATACCTGTGGTTTCATCCTGAATACTCATGGAGCGGTAGAAATTACCTTCGGCATCGTCCGATGCCACTTGTCCTTTGATGATGATATCTTTGTCCACCACCGTGGCTCCACTCTTATACAACGCCTTCAGATCGGCAATCGTGTGTGTGCGTTGGATGGCTGCTATTTGGGTATAGTCCGGCATGGGAGGTTCGGCTGGATGGTTGTATTTGCACGAAGAGGCCAATGTCAGCAATCCGACCAAAGATAGCTGCACAGGGAGAAAAAAATTCCGCATTGTTTTCATAAATAAAGATGCTGTTTAGAATTGTAATGAGGTATTGAAGAAGAAATTGGTACCATACATATAATAGTACTTGGAGTCAAACGGACGGGCATATTTGCCATCTTCCGTGCGCACGCGCAATTGCTCAAAACCACCGCTATGCAGGTTGCGGTTGTTCAATACATTTGAAACAGACAAATTAAATCTGAGGTATTTGCCATTGGTAATTCGATACGAATATCCGGCAAATAAATCCACCGTAAATCCGCCTTTCAGTTTTTCGGGGATGCTATACTTATTTTCCATCTCGATGCGGGCACGAGCCGTGCGAAGCACCGGATTCATGGAAATAAAGTTGCGGTCGAAATAATTGATGTTTACACCAAACATACCATACCAAGGAGCGCGATAAGTCAGCCCCACGGTAGCAGCCGTTTGCGGTGTGCCGGAGATATTCAACCCCTTCCAATACACCACGCCGCTATCGACCAACTTGGCCGAGTTGTCCACCGTTTGCAGATAATTGGCATCCGAAGCATAGCGATAGCTACCCAGACTCAAAGCACCGGTAGCTGTCAGAGTGGTGCTCAATTTGGCTTCCAGTCCAAATTCGATGCCTGCGTAGTCCACGTCAATATCCGACAGTGTATAGTTAGAGAAAGCGCGATTCAAATCGTCATAAAATCCGATATTACGTGTCTGATTGTTAATTCGGGTATAGAAGCCGGTCAGTCGGCCACGCAGCCAAGGCAGACGCATCTGATAGCTCATATCCACCGAATACACTTTTTCACCTTGAGGATTTTCCACGAAAGTATTGCGAGTTCGGGGCGATACAAACACATTGCTGAAATAGGGAGCCTGCTGCATCAATGCCGTATTCAGTTCTAAGAAATGGTGTCCGTTGATTTGGAAAAGAGTTCCGGCTTTCATACCGTAATCCAAAAACTTCAGCCATTCCGAATTTCCGTATGAATTATCGGGAAATAATCCACGCATCTGATTACCATGACGGCGCATGGCAGTCATACCCAAGTTCATGCCCAAGTAAAAATTGAAGCGGCCGGTATCAAAGCGGGTCACAAACCAAGCTCCCCCTTTTTGAGTATAGTTAGAGAAGTCGTTGCCAAACTTATCGCCCTTGCGCACAATGCGATCCGGATTCAGAAGGTCTTGCTGTGCTTTGGAGGGGTCGGTAGAGAAATCTCTTTCGGCAAACTTATCGATATCGTACCAATACTCACCACCCAGCAAATCTTCCATTACGCTGAAACTGTGTGTCTTATTCCACCGGTAGGTTACCCCGGCGTCGAGTTTTATCTGTTCCGATAATTCGGTATTCAGTGTGGAAGCATAGTTGAATTGCAACTGATCGTTTCTTCTGTCCTCAATGGCATATTCCGAACGAAGACCGGAAGCCAACAAATTACCATGACTGTCATAGGTGTTCACACGATTGTTTCGGTTTACCTCATAGAGCTTACCCCAATTGATATAAGGCATGTTTGGATCGGTGCGCCACAACTCTGCTTGATAAGCAGCAGCCTCCGGGTCTTGATACTTTTCGGCAGCCATGGTGGTAAAATAACTGGGGAGGTGACGATAATAGTCGGGACGCGGGTCCGGAGCATTGAACCAGGTAAGAGCCGAATAACCGTTGCGACCGAAGCGCACGCCGGCAGTGCTATTGAGGTGCATACGCTCGTTGATGTCCCAGAAGTGGCTCAGTTGGATAATCGGTTCATGATTTTTGCGCACTCTGGCATTGCGTATTTTGCCACTCTGATAGCCTATATTGGGGTTGTAGAAATTAGAACCGGCAAGGTCGTATGCCTCCTGCGTGGTGGCAGATGCCACACCGCGTTCGGTGGGCGAACCGATGATGTTCAATGCCAGCGAATGCTCAGGACTTAATTGCTTTTCGATGCCCAAGAAGTAGGCAAAAGATTTATAAAAAATGCCGTTTACATACGAGTATCGTCCGTTGCCCCATCGTGAAGACAAAGCCGCAGTTATAGCCCAACCATTGTTTTGCATTCCGGTGGAATATGTCAGCATGGCGCGGTTACTATATGTGCGATTGCTATTGGAGTAGGTCAGTCTGATTTGTTTGCGCTGATGCCCGGCGCGAGTAATCACGTTAGAGGCTCCGCCCACATTACCAAAAGCCGACAGTAACGGTTTGATGCCCACCGAAGTTTCCTGATTGCGTACCACGTCATTCAGACCGCCCCACAACGACCACACACCATATCCGGTATTCATGTCGTTCATTTCCACACCGTTCAGATACATGGGAGCATACTGCGAGTCATATCCGCGCATACGGAAACGAGCCGGACTGAATGTGTACGAAGCTGCCGATACGAAAGGGTCCTGCGAAGAAGATAGCATCGGATTTTGCTCCGTGGCGCTACTTTCTTCCTCCATCGTTTCATTGGTCACGGCCAAATCCTTAAAATCGTCTGTCCAATGCTCCGACAGTTTGGACAAGGTAATGGCTGGGAGCGTGAGAGGCTTGCCGGTGCCCACCAATTCCACTTGTTTGGCATTGTATCCCGGTGCGCTTACCAGCAAAGTGTAGCGTCCGGCCGGCAACAAGTCCAGTCGGTATGC
>CAMFNC010000083.1 GCA_945965245.1 uncultured Porphyromonas sp.
TCGCGGGTTTGAGCCCCGTCTTCCGCTCTCAAATGGAAAAAAAGGCAGTCGGCTTATGCCAACTGCCTTTTTTGCTTTTCTTTGCTTAATGTAATATTTAGGCCGGTAGTTCGAGAGTCAAAAGCTCACGGCACAGTGCTACCGCATCGCTAACTGAATTAACATCTTTGATGCGTGCCACACGCACACCCTTGCCCGTTTCCTTGATTTCACACCGCTTGACGTTATTGGTTATATAGAGTAACAACCGTGCAAAATTATCGGATTGATAATACGGATTGGCATTGTCTGCAACCAAGTGCAGCCCCAATGTACCATTGCGCAGCAATATCTTTTCTACGCCCAACTTTCGCCCCAATCGACGTAATCGGGGCACACAAATAAGTTCTTCCGCCTGTTCTGGCAACTTTCCGAAACGGTCTTTCATACGCAAGCGAAATGCTTCCAATTCCTCGTCCGTATTAAGATTATCCAATTCACGGTAAAGAATAATCCGCTCGGAATCATCCGGCACATAGGTTTCGGCAAAGCATAGCTCCAGATCACTCTCCACTTGCGTATCCGCCACATATTGCCATTGTTCTTCCGACTGAATATATAAATCTCCGAATTCCTGCATTTTGAGTTCTGATACCGCTTCTTCGAAGACTTTCTGATAAGTTTCATAGCCCATATCGGCTATAAATCCACTTTGTTCGGCTCCCAAGATATTGCCTGCCCCACGAATATCCAAATCCTGCAAAGCGATGCGCACACCGCTCCCCAAATCACTAAAGCTTTCGATGGCAGTTACCCGACGGCGAGCATCGTCTGTCAAGGCTGTAAGCGGAGGTGTAAGGAGATAGCAAAAAGCCTTTTTATTGCTTCGACCCACCCGCCCACGTAATTGATGCAGTTCGCTCAAACCAAAATGATGGGCATCATTGATTATCATGGTATTGGCATTGGACACATCGATACCGTTTTCGATTATCGTGGTGGCTACCAGCACGTCAAATTCATGATTGATAAAATCCATTAGCACATGCTCCAATTCCGCCGGAGCCATCTGACCATGCCCCACGACTATGCGGGCATCGGGCACTTCGCGCTGCACTGCCGCTGCCACTTCATGGATATTATGCACCCGGTTGTGTACGAAAAAAACCTGACCATTACGGCTCAACTCGAAGTTTACCGCCTCTCGTATGGTTTCAGCGTTAAAACGCGTCAGAATGGTTTCCACCGGATAGCGATTAGGCGGAGGTGTATTGATATTGGATAAATCTCGTGCTCCCATAAGCGAGAACTGCAAAGTTCGCGGAATGGGCGTTGCGCTCATGGCAAGCGTATCCACATTCACCTGCAATTTGCGCAACTTCTCTTTGACTGCCACACCGAATTTCTGTTCCTCGTCAATGATGAGTAATCCCAGACTTTTGAATTTCACATCCTTGCCTGTAAGCTTGTGTGTGCCGATGATGATATCTATTTTGCCCTCGGAGAGGTCGTTGAGCACGGCTTTAGTTTCTTTGGCGGTGCGTGCTCTGCTCAAATATTCTACTCGCACCGGGAAATCGGCAAGTCGCTCCTTAAAGCTCCGGTAATGCTGATAAGCCAATACCGTAGTGGGAACCAATACCGCCACCTGTTTACCATCGGCGGCAGCCTTGAAAGCGGCACGGATGGCCACCTCAGTTTTTCCGAAGCCCACATCGCCACACACCAACCGATCCATGGGCGATGGGCTCTCCATATCGGCTTTTACATCGGCCGTTGCTTTGGCTTGGTCGGGCGTATCTTCATAGATAAAAGTAGCTTCCAACTCCTGCTGCATATAACTATCAGGGCTGAATTGGAAGCCGGCTTCTTCACGGCGTTGGGCATATAAATTAATGAGGTCGCGCGCTATATCTTTGACTCGCTTCTTGGTTCTATCCTTGATACGTTGCCAGGCTCCGCTACCAAGAGTACTGAGATTTACGGATGCTCCATCATCCTTGCCTCTATAATGAGAAAGTTTGTGCAGGCTGTGCAGACTCACAAAAATACAGTCGTTATTCTTATACGTTATCTTGACAACCTCCTGAGGCTTACCACCTATTTCCATGGTTATCAATCCGCCGAATTGCCCCACGCCGTGATCACTATGTACCACGTAATCTCCAACTTTGAAACCATTCAGTTCTTTAAGGGTAAGCGTCACTTTACCCGAGCGGGCTTTATCACTTTTGAGATTATATTTGTGATAGCGTCCGAAAATCTGATGCTCGGTGAGCACCACACAATGCAAATCATCATCCGTAAACCCTTCGTGTAGCGTGATGGGCAGATGAATAATATCGACTTCTGTGCCACAACGTTCGGCAACAATATCCAAGAAACGATTGTATTGCTTTTCGTTTTGTGTGCTCAGATAGATGTCATAATGGTTTTTACGCCAGCCTTCTAATGCCTCCGATAAATCTTCAAAGTCTTTGCGAAATGGTATCTGCGGATGTTGCTTCCATTTGAATGCCTGCTCGGCATGAATGGCACGAAGTTGTAATCGGCAAAATACGGCAAGGTCTCGTATCAATGTTTGTGGCTCTACCAAATGCGCTTGCATATCCTCCAACGAGGCAAAACCTTCGCCATCGCTAATAGTGGGTGATTCGGTATAAATTGTATGCAATCGCTCCGCCCACACCGTTCCATCTTCTGTAACTACCAACGTGTTTTCGGGCAAAAGATTTGCAATCGAACAACCATTGCGATCCGCACTACCCACATTGGGTAGCAATGTAATCTGCTGCACCTGCCGGGTACTTAATTGGCTTTCCGGCTCGAATACGCGAATGCTTTCCACTTCGTCATCAAAGAAATCCAAGCGAAAAGGTAATTCGGAAGAAAAAGAATAGACGTCCACGATGCTGCCTCGGACAGCAAATTGCCCCGGCTCATAAACATAATCCGTACACATATAATTCCATGCCAAAAGTCTATCTCGCAAATCGTCTTGGAGCGCATGGCTTCCCACACTCAGGGTATAAATATCTTTGGTCAATTGCTCACTGCCCACCACCTTCTCCATCAATGCTTCTGGTGAAGTTACAATCAGCGGCATACGCCCTCCCTGTGACAGCATCCCCAGAGCTGAAAGCACTTCGGCACGCAAGATACAACTCGGCTCATCTATATGGCCGAATTGAATTGCTCGCCTATAAGAAGATGGAAAATATAAAACTTGATAGGGAGCATCGGCCAGCAATTGCAGTAAATCAGAATACAAATAACCGGCTCTATCGGCATCGTCCATCACGCAGAGCAAAGGCATCTTTTGGCTCAAGGCTGCCAGTATATATGATTTACCGGAACCTTCCGCTCCACTTATTTCTATTCGTTTGCAATCATTGGCAAGCCGTTTTTCTATTTCATGGACAATTTTGTGGCGGACGAATTCTCCCGTCAAGGATATTATTTTTTCTGCCATGCGCCGTTATATAAAGAACAATAGCAAAATCTGCGCTGTGATAATGCGAACAAACATTCCCAGCGGATACACCGTGGCATAAACCACAGAGGGTTCATCTCCTTTGACCAATGTATCGGCATATTCCAAAGCAAAAGGATTGGCCATGCTGCCACATATCAATCCGGCCACCGAACCCAAATCCAACTTCATCATCTTCAAAGCCATAAAGCCTACAATCAAAGTGGGCAGCATGGTGATGACAAAACCCACTGCCACCCACAATAAACCACTGCCATGAAGAATGGTTTCGAAAAAATTGGCTCCACTGGCCAAACCCAATCCCGCCATATAGAGCACTATACCCAACTGCTTGACCAGCTGCGTGGCACTATTGGTAATATAAGTGGTAAGATGAATACGCGGACCGAAAGCTCCCATCAGGATACCCACAATAATTGGGCCACCCGCTAACCCCAGTTTAATGGGCATACTCATGGAGGGAATATAAAAAGGTATCATACCAATCAGACATCCTAATAACATTCCACCAAAGAAACTGGTCAGTTTGGGTTTATCCAACAATTCGATTTGGTCACCCATCAAGTCGCTTACTTTGCTGATGGCCTGGCTTTCGCCCACCACGGTGATTCGGTCTCCCAATTGGAGATACAACGAAGGATTGGCCAGCAACTGCACACCGGCGCGATCAATGCGAGTAATGTTGATACCATATTCATTGCGCAAACGGAGAGCACCCAGTTTTACCCCATTATATTTCGATTTGGTCACAATAATTCTGCGGCTCACCAGATTATCTCCCAAACTATCCCAATTGATGTCGGGTTTATTCCAGTCGTGTTCCTGCACTTGATGCCCAAAGAGCGTAGATAATAATGGCACATCATCCTCACTGCCGATAACCAACAGACGGTCACCTTGTCTAATCACACTATTATATCGAGGCAAAATGGTCTCGTCACCATGCCAAATTCGACTAATGACGAAATTGCGATTAGCCATATTGACCAATTGTTTGATATCCACTCCGTTCATTGCCGGATTGGTCACTTCATATTCCGCTATAAAAGTATGATTGTGCTCGCCACCCTGATTTCTATGATGCTGTGTCTTGATTTTCTTGGCCATCATACCCATCACAGCCAATGCCAAAATCACACCCACCACGCCCAAAGGATAACTCACAGCACATGCCAATGCCATATCCGCCAGCATTTTAGCATCGCCGGCACCCATCTGTGTCATAGTATCTTGTATGGCTGCCAATACCGGTGTATTCGTTACGGCACCGCTCATCACACCCAGAATATGAGGCATCGGGATACCCAACAACAGGTAAATCAAATAACACAAAAGAAGTGTGATAAATACCATTACCACAGAAATCATATTATATAAGACACCGCCATGCTTCAGCGATGGGAAAAACGAAGGACCGACCTCCAAGCCCAAAGCATACACAAAGATGACCAAACCCAAACTCTGTGCAAAACTGAGCATCGAAGCATCGCATCGAAGTCCGAAATGCGATGCCAAAATGCCTACAAAGAAAACAAAAGTAACACCTAATGTAATGTTTCCGAATTTGAATTTTCCCAACCACAAACCCAACACACACACCAAACTAAGCACAATGATGGTCTGTGTGATGGAGGGTAAAACAAACTGCTCCGAAAGCCAATGGGTAAGCTGTTCCATATAGATTATTGAATAAAAAGAAACAAGGCATACTGCCTTCTACAATCTTTCGGTTGTAAAAAGCAGTTTATCAAAAAAGCCATCCCGATTCCGTGGTACGAAAAAGGAGATGGCTGATTGACTTCTTTTGGAGCCTCTTGTCGGATTCGAACCAACGACCCCGAGATTACAAATCACGTGCTCTGGCCAACTGAGCTAAAGAGGCAGGTGGGTAAGCTTACTATATCGCGTCGCTACAACCTAATACCCTTGCTGCGATCAAGCCCTGGGGGAATCATAGGGAGCTGACCGTATAGGACTTACCCGGCTGCAAATGTAGTTATTTTTCGTTTTCCTGCAAGGGATTACTCCCATTTTCTTCATAAATATTGCAAAAAATTGCTTATTCGGGCACAGAACAGCCGGAAGCATGCTGATTTTCCTGCCAAACACGTAAAAAGTTGCCACCCCAAAGCTTCACTAAATCTTCTTCCGTAAAACCGACACGTAATAACTCGATAGTCATACGCACCAATTCAGCAGCATGACGGCAGCCAATCAGTTCGCCATCGCCATCGAAATCAGAACCGATACCTACATGGTCAATGCCCACCAACTCTTTGATATGAACAATATGACGCACAGCATCCAACAGACTGGCCTGTGCATCATCTCCATAAATAAAGCCTGCATACATACACACCTGCACCACGCCACCCGTTTGGGCTATGGCACAAATCTGCTCATCGGTCAGGTTACGTTCGTGAGCACACAGAGCATAAGCCGAAGCATGGCTGGCTATTACCGGCCGAGTGGTTATAGCCAAAACATCTGTCACCGTTTTAGGTGCCGTGTGCGACAGGTCTATCATAATGCCCAAGCGGTTCATCTCACGCACCACCTCTCTACCCCAATCGCTCAAACCCTGATGAGTCTGTTTGCTATGGCGAGCTGAGTCGCACAGATGATTATCGCCGTTATGACAAAGAGTGATATACGCTACCCCTCTCCGATGCAATTCGTGCAGAGTTGCCAAGTCGTCTATGCCATAGCCGTTTTCCACTGCCGGTATAATGGCTTTTCTACCCTCAACAAATGCATCACAAACAGCTTGCGGTGATGTAGCCCAAACACACTGCATGGTATTCATCTCAACCTGACGTTGCATTTCATTGAGAATATCCAAGGTTTTCGTGCGAGCCGTGGCAATACCTTCAGCATCAGTTTTCTGCTGCGGGATGTATGCCGCCATACATACGGCAGTCAATTCACCACGCTGCATCTTGGGCAAATCCACCAGACTGTTCGTTTCACTTCCGAAATTGAACGAAGGCGTAAAAGTCATGGGAGTATCGGTATGACTGTCCAATGTAATATGATGGCGGTGGAACATACGAGCACGATGATAGAGTTGTGCTTCACTTACCAGAAACGCAAACAATTTCTCCTGCTCTTCCACTCCTCCACACACCAATCGTTCGGGATGCCACTGCACACCCAGCATATTCACTTCCGGATAAGCGTCTATGGCTTCGATAATACCATCGGGAGCCGATGCACAGACCTTAAACGGATATTTCGCCTCACTCAAAGCTTGATGATGCACACTATTTACGCGTGTTTCATAGCTATCGCTGCCATTCTCCCAAAAAATCTTTGCCAATCGACTGTCCGGATTTACATAAATGCGATGTGCTGTTTCCGTACGTCTGATTTTGGGATTATGCCCCAAGGTCATTTCCCCAACACGTTGACTATAAATATCCTGATACAATCCGCTACCGAAAGCCACGCCCATCAACTGCTCCCCCCGACAGATGCCCATTACCGGCATACAAAGCGAATGGGCGATGCGCAGCAAAGCCAAATCGTAACGGTCACGATGCGTATTCACCGAGTCCAGCTGTGCTATGGGGTCTTCGTCCAAAAACATCGGATTAATATCATCGCCGCCGGACATTAACAGCCCATCGCAACTCTCCAATATCGAACGGAGAACAGCATAATCGTTGGTTACCGGGATAACAATAGGCAGCCCTCCCCCTTTAATCACCGCATCAGTATAAGGCACCACAATAGTAGAGCCATAGTCGGAATTTTGATTGACGCTCACACCTATTCGGGGGCGAGCATAAACAAAAGGAGCAGCGTGGCTGCTCCTTTTAAGGTCGTCCACCTCGCGATAAAGTTCGCACAAAGCTTCGGGTAGTTTTTCCTGCATCATATTATATAACATGGACTTATGCGTCAATACGTGCATAAGTGGCATTGTCCTCAATAAATTCACGACGTGGAGCCACATCATCGCCCATCAACATGGAGAAAATACCATCTGCTTCAGCAGCATTTTCTATGGTAATCTTACGCAACGTGCGATGAGCCGGGTTCATGGTCGTCTCCCAGAGCTGCTCCGGGTTCATCTCGCCGAGACCCTTGTAGCGCTGCAGCGTATAGCCCTTTCCGGCGCTGCGCGTCGCCTGCCGGAGCTCCTCGTCGTCGTAGCAGTAGATCACCTTCGTGCCCTTCTGCACCTTGTAGAGCGGGGACAGGCCGATGTACACATGCCCCTCGTTGATGAGCGGCTTCATATAGCGGTAAAAGAACGTGAGCAGGATGGAGCGGATGTGCGCGCCGTCCTGGTCCGCATCGGCAAGGATGATGATCTTGTCGTACTTGAGCGACTGGATGTCGAAGTCCTCGCCGATGCCCGTGCCGATGGCGGTGATCATCGAGCGGAACTCCTCGTTCTGCATCACCAGAGCGCGGGAGATAGCGAGGCTCATAGCCCCGGTCTGGCCGTGAATACCACCGCCCTTGGAAACGATGAGAACATCGAACTTCTTGATGGTGTTGG
>CAMFNC010000084.1 GCA_945965245.1 uncultured Porphyromonas sp.
AAAATGAAATCAATTTATACATAAAATTTCAGCACCATTCCACACCGCATATAATCAAGCCTTTTTAATGGCTAAGCATTCAGACAGAACTTGCTTCTTTTTACTATTTCGCAGATATAAAAATATGAAATCAGTCACTTGGTCATACGGAGCCATGCTATTGCTGCTGGTGATGCTCACCGCCGGATGCCGTAAGAACCTCATTTTTGACGATAACGAACAGTGTCTGTCTTATATTCATGTGCATTTCTATTCGAAAACGCCTTGCCAGACAGATTCTTCGTATTTGGGCAAAGTCTCAAATCTCACATTGCTGGCTTTTGATGCACAGAAACGATTGCAGTATATCTCTCAGCAAGAAAATGTGGATATGAATCGTGATTTCAGTGTTGTGGTTCCCATCAAGCAGGCTGGCAAGTTCACATTCATTGCGTGGACCGGATTGGACGATGATTTTATAGTAGAAAAACTGAGAGTTGGAGAGAGTACCCAGCAGGATTTGATGGCACATATTCGTGAAAACAAAGGTGTACTGTCTGACCTTACCGGCAAACAAGTTTATGCCGGCATGTCGCAAACACCGGTGGAAATGGCAGATCCCAAAGAAGTGGGTACATTTTCTAAAGACTCTTATGTGAATTTGCTGGAAAGAACTTATCGCATCAAAGTGATTACAACGTTCGAAACGGAACATAAAAAAGTTGTTCTGCAACGAAATAATATTGGCGTTGAGCTAAAATCTCCTCACAAAGGTTTTACTCCTGATGGTAAATTCATACTCGGCTCAGTCGGCAGCTCTTCTTCCATCTTGAGATATCCCGGTCAATTCGATTATATCCGCGAAAATGAATTTTCTTACACTTTTACCACTTTAGGCATTTTCTCCGGGAATATACTTACGGTAGAGTATCTCCAAGACGGCAAAAGGCTTTTCATGGCAGACGTCTTGGATGACATTCTGCAAAAAAGACCCGAGATAAATTTAGCTTGTACGCATGATTTGGAAATTAAAATCTTATTCAAGCAAAAACCGGAACTTTCATTTTACACTGCCTCTATTTGGCTTAATTCTTGGCTTATTCACAGTTATAAAATCGATTTAGACGTGGAGTAATATGGGTCTATTCAGCATAGCATAGATCAACCCCCAAGCAAAGAGAAACGATGACATCTTTCAAAAACCATAATATAATTTCGGAGATTTTCTTCGGAATACTCCTTTTTTGTATCTTATCCGTATCGTGTACTCGCGAACGTGACCCCCAACTCGGAAATCGGCTCGACGAAACCGTCTATATGTCATTTCGGACTTCGCAGCGACAAACGATGCGTGAGCAGGGCAATCAACCCGAAAACCCCTCTATCAACCAAGACGCCAAAGACCGTGAAGACTATGTGACACGCTTGGGCACTTGGGTTTTTGATAGCGCAACCGGTCGATTGGTAGCACATCATATCTCGTCCGAAACGGCTTTTACTCTGGTTTTCAAACCGGGCACATTGGATTTCTATTTCATTGCCAATTATCTCCGGGAAATAGAGGGCGATTTAACTCAAATCTCAAATCGAAACCAACTGGATGATCTGATGAAGCGTTTGATGGACTACACGGCGCATCATACATCCGCAGATTTTGCCATGCCCATGGCTCGCGTCTATAAAAACCAAAACATCGTTACCGGAGGCACATTGGATGCCCCCATTGAATTTGTGCCGCAATTGTCGGGCAGCAATACTCTTGCACCCGTCAGTTTACACGATAGTGATCCCAATCCACAGAGCATCAATCTGCTGCACGCTTGTGCCAAAATCTCGTTGATGATTAGTGGTGCCGGAGCCAATGATGTGAAGAATGTAGCCTTTGTGGGAGCTGCGTCACAATTCAGTTTGCAGCAAATCGAAACAACGGCAGCCACTACTCAAAATATCAACTTTGTCCTCCAAAACGGCAAAGACATGATATATATTCCCGAACGATTATTCTCCGAAGGTCATAAGCCGGTATGGCTGCGCGATAAAGCTCAAGGGAAAGACGAACCCAATGGTGCGCCCCACTTGCTTATCACCATGAATTCGGGATGGCAATACCGCGTACCGGTGATTGGTAATGGCGAGGGGCAAGACAACTATATGGCATTTGCTCGTAGCGCTCAAGCCGATTACAACGTTATACGTAATCATCATTACCGCTATGAATTGACCATACCGCAAGACAACAAAGAAATACAAGTAACAGCCAAGGTGCTGCCATGGACTCTGAACACATCCGAAATGGATTATACCGAACCGGAAGCACAGGAATTACAATTCTCATTCGAACCGGTTAATGGGGGAGAAATCTCCACAGACAAAAAGACCATCACATTACACGGTGATGCCCGACTGATTATTCGCGGACGCTTTAGCAAACCCATAGGTGCCGTTTGGATGAGTTCTATTACCAATGGAACTGATTTCGAACTTGTGGATGCTACTTCCACCTCATTGGGGGTGCATGAATTGGCTGCCACACGCGGATTGGTCGATCCCAACACCACATTTGTGGCTTGTGTGCGCCCCACCAAACAAGCTGTGGGCAAGGTGCATTTCACCCAACTCTACATGACGCTCAACGGTAAGGAAGTGCAGGTTTCGGCAGGACATCAAGGTTTGGAACCCGGCCCCAAAAACAGAATCGTAATTAAACAAATTCAGTAATTCCGAACAATCTATCATGATGAAGAAAATATATCTTATGACGCTCTTGGCGTTGCTTTCGTTATTTTCGGCATGTATGCGCGATACGGAAGATTGTCTTTCTGTATTGCCCGATGGTGCCAAAGCCGTTGTGCTCAAACTGTCTGTACCTGCCAATACTGCGGTGCGCGCCACAGAAGAAGGAGATAAGGATGGAGATTTGAACGAAAACAAGGTGGAGCGCATTGACCTCTTTTTCTTCAAACCCGATGGGTCATTGTTTACCATACCGAAAAATGTGCGTCGCAGTGAATTGGAATTGACCGTGATTATACCGGCCGGTGAAATTTCCGGCTACCAAAACCAAACCTTCGACATTGTGGCAGTAGCAAATGCCTCTGAAACCGAGTTGACTGGTGTGCAGAATTTGAATGACCTGAAAACCAGAATTTACACGTCCTCATTCAACCCCAATCCGGCTGCTGCGCAATCTGCTTTCTTGATGGATGGCACTATCTCCTCCGGCACCATCACGTGGGCAGCGCAAGAAGTTGTGTACAAAGTTCCGAATGAATTGCCCTTGCATCGTGCTGCTGCCAAGGTGCGTCTGCGTATACGCAAAATAGAGGTCAAGCAAAAAGCCAATGGAGAAACGGTGAGTTATCAATTGGAGGGCGATCCTCAAGTTAAGTTGATTAACTATGTGAATAAAACTTCGATTATAGCCGGCAGCCCTTATGCGGTTCAACCAAACGATTTTTTGGACACAGAATATCGTCCCATGACTTGGCGCGCCTATGATCAGTTTACCAATGATTTGCAGAGCGGAGATAAAAAAC
>CAMFNC010000085.1 GCA_945965245.1 uncultured Porphyromonas sp.
GCTTCATAGATACCGTGCCCGATAATCTGGAGGGCATCTATCGCAGCATCGACAATTTTGCCCAAGTAAGCAAATTCGGTGGAGGTATGGGATTGTATTTCGGCAAGGTACGTGCGGCCGGAGGAAACATTCGCGGCTTCAAAGGAGTAGCCGGTGGTGTGGTACGTTGGATGAAATTAGTCAATGATACTGCGGTAGCGGTGGACCAATTGGGAATGCGGCAGGGAGCCGTGGCTGTATATCTGGATGTCTGGCACAAGGATCTACCGGAATTTCTGCAACTGCGCACCAACAACGGGGATGACCGCATGAAAGCGCACGACATATTTCCGGCTGTTTGTTATCCTGATTTATTTTGGCGTAAGGCGGAAGAAAACCTTGACCAACCATGGTATCTCTTCTGCCCGAACGAAATCCTGACCATCAAAGGTTATTCGCTGGAAGATTATTATGGCCAAGAGTGGGAGCGGCGATACAATGATTGTGTCAATGACGGACGTTTGAGCAAACGCAGCATCACCATCAAAGATCTTATTCGCCTTGTGCTTCGTTCGGCAGTGGAGACCGGCACTCCATTCACCTTCAATCGCGATTTGGTGAACTGTGCCAATCCCAATGCACACAAGGGAATTATCTACTGTTCCAATCTGTGCACGGAAATCGCACAAAACATGTCTGCCATCGAATCCGTATCCACCCAAGTCAAAACAGAAGAAGGCGATACCGTGGTGGTCAAAACCATGCGCTCCGGCGACTTTGTGGTTTGTAATCTGGCCAGTCTTTCTTTGGGGCGTTTACCCCTGGAAGATGAAGAGACCATGAGCGATAAGATTGCCACAGTGGTGCGTGCCATGGACAATGTAATAGACTTGAATTTCTATCCCCTACCATATGCCCAAATCACCAACCAACACTACCGCAGCATCGGATTGGGTGTCAGCGGATACCATCACGCTTTAGCCATCAGAGGCATAGCATGGGAGAGCGACGAACATCTACACTTTGCCGACAAAGTGTTCGAACAAATCAATCATGCGGCCATAGCGGCCAGTACGGATCTGGCTGCGGAAAAAGGAAGCTACGATTATTTTGAAGGCAGCGACTGGCAAACCGGTGCCTATTTTACCAAACGCCAATACACCTCGCCCGAATGGCAGGATTTGGCTCGGCGTGTAAATCGGCAAGGTATGCGCAATGCCTATCTCCTGGCCATTGCCCCCACCAGCAGTACTGGTATCATTGCCGGCACCACGGCAGGTATAGACCCGGTTATGAAGCGTTTCTTTTTGGAGGAGAAAAAAGGAGCCATGCTGCCACGAGTGGCTCCGGCCCTTTCGAGCAAAACCTATTGGTTATACAAAGGCGCACACCTTATCCACCAAGAATGGAGCGTAAAGGCTGCCGGCATTCGTCAGCGCCACATCGATCAGGCACAAAGCCTCAATCTCTACATCACGCATGAATTTACCATGCGTCGGTTGCTGAATCTCTACTTATCGGCATGGCACAATGGTGTGAAAACGCTGTATTACGTGCGCAGCCAATCTCTGGAGGTAGAAGAATGCGAAAGCTGTGCCTCCTAATTCATCATCCCTCACTCAACCTAACATAATGGAACAGAAACAATTAAAAAAGAATGCGCTATTCAATCCCGATGGCGACTCCGACGTACTGTTGCGTCGTATGGTGCATGGCAATAGCACCAATCTGAACGATTTCAATAACATGCGCTATAAATGGGTAAGCGATTGGTATAGACAGACCATGAATAACTTTTGGATTCCGGAAGAAATCAATCTGACACAAGACACCAAAGACTATCCGCTACTTGAACCGGCCGAACGAAAAGCATACGACAAGATTTTAAGTTTTTTGGTCTTTCTGGACTCTCTCCAGAGCAACAATCTGCCCTCCATCAGCGAATACATCACTGCCAACGAGATCAATCTGTGTCTGCACATCCAAACCTTCCAAGAGTGTGTACACAGCCAGAGTTATAGCTATATGCTGGATAGTATATGCAGCCCGGAAGAACGAAATGAAATCTTATATCAATGGCGCACAGACGAACATCTGCTCCGAAGAAACACGTTTATCGGAAACTGCTACAATGAGTTTCAAGAAAACAAAGACGGATTCACTCTTGTCAAAACACTCATTGCCAACTTTATCTTAGAGGGTATCTATTTTTATAGCGGATTTATGTTTTTTTACAATCTCAGCCGCAATGGCAAAATGCCGGGTTCAGCACAGGAAATACGCTATATCAATCGGGATGAAAATACCCATCTCTGGCTTTTCAGAAACATCATTTTGGAACTCAAAAAAGAAGAGCCTGAATTATTCACTACCGAAAAAATCCAAGTATATGAAGAAATGATGCGGGAAGGTATACAGCAGGAAATCACATGGGGGCAATATGTCATCGGGAATAACATCCGCGGACTAAACGCACAGATGGTTTCGGACTACATACATTATTTGGGCAATCTGCGATGGATGAGTTTAGGGTTTCCGCCCCTATATGAAGCACACCACACCGAGCCAGAAAGTATGCAATGGGTGTCGCTCTATGCCAATGCCAATATGGTTAAAACAGACTTTTTCGAGGCTAAAAGCACGGCGTATGCCAAAAGCACTGCTATTGAAGACGATTTGTGATGCAGCTCCCACAAAAATAGAAAAGGCAGAGCCGAAACCGAAATTTCAGCTCTGCCTTTTTCTATTTATCCACCCGGATATTAAATGGTTTGCTTGCGGCGGCGAAGATGTTTGCGCAAGAAGTAAACAGCCAAAACCAATAGCAATATCCCTATTAAGGCATAACCTATCTCATGGCTGTAAACGGTCACGGTACTAATCAATTCTTCTTTAGTTTTGATGCCTGGCACGTTGCTCAGCGAATAGCCGAGCAATGCCAATACGGTATTCCACACACCTGCACCGATGGTGGTATAGAGTAAAAACGAACCGAACTTCATCCGAGCCAAACCTGCCGGGATGGAGATTAGCTGGCGAATACCGGGTATCAATCTTCCCACCAACGTGCTCACAGCTCCATTCTTATCGAAATATTGCTCCGCTTTGGCTACCTTTTCGGGCGTAATCATCAGCATTTTTCCCACTCGACTTTGGGCCAACTTATAAATGAGCGGTCTGCCCAACCATACCGATAGGTAATAATTGGCTATGGCACCGAGGTCTGCACCAATGGTGGCAAAAACGATCACCAAAATCAGGTTCATACCCCCCTCGCCGGCTCCTGCCATCCATGCTGCGGGCGGTACCACCACTTCGCTGGGGAACGGTATGAAAGAACTCTCAATGGCCATCAGCAACGTGATGGTCCAATAATTAAGGTGCTCCAGGCACCACTGAATAAATCCGATGGAATCCATGTCTTACGGTAGCCGTTTCGCTTATTTGTTTTGCTCTTTTTTCCAAGAGTCTTTGAGCGAAACCGTGCGATTGAATACCAATGCACCAGGCTTGCTGTCCGAATCCACTGCAAAGTAGCCAATGCGTTGGAACTGGAATTTATCGCCCACTTTGGCATTGGCAATAAAAGGTTCGATATAGCACCGGTGCAAGACTTGCAATGACTCAGGATTGAGCAATTCGGGCAAAGTCTTATCTTTTACTTCGGAGGGATTTTCGTCTGTAAAGAGGCGGTCATAAAGACGCACCTCGGCTTGAGTACAATGGTGTGCGCTGACCCAATGGATGGTGCCTTTGACCTTGCGATTGCTGCCGGGCAAACCGGTACGTGTATCGGGATCATACTCTGCATAAATCTCTTCGATGCTGCCATCAGTTGCTTTTTTGCATCCCGTGCACTTCACGATGTACGCACTCTTGAGGCGCACTTCTCGTCCCGGCGTCATGCGGAAAAATTTGTTCGGAGCATCTTCCATGAAGTCTTCCTGTTCAATCCACAATTCACGACTAAAGGGGATGGTGTGCACACCGGCATTGGAGTCTTCGGGATTATTTACCGCCTCCATTTCTTCCACTCGGTCTTCGGGATAGTTGGTAATAATCAGCTTGACCGGATGCAATACGGCAGAAGCACGTGTGGCCGTACGGTTCAAATCTTCGCGCACAGCATGTTCCAGCAAAGCCACGTCTATGATGCCGTCATACTTTGTATAGCCGATTTTGTCGATAAATGCTCGAATGGCTTCGGGGGTATAACCTCGGCGACGATAACCACATATGGTGGGCATACGGGGGTCATCCCATCCCCGCACATGTCCTTCTTTGACCAATTGCAGGAGTTTGCGCTTGCTCATCATCGTATAGGTGAGGTTCAAGCGATTAAATTCAATCTGACGGGGACGATAATCATCGGTTTTCAATAAGTCTATGAAATAATTATAGAGCGGACGGTGCACCTCAAATTCGAGAGTACAAATGGAATGCGTCACTCCTTCGAAATAATCGCTCTGACCGTGTGCAAAGTCATACATCGGATACACATTCCACTTATTGCCGGTGCGGTGGTGAGGATATTTGATGATGCGGTAGATAATGGGGTCGCGGAAGTGCATATTGGATGAAGCCATATCTATTTTGGCACGCAACGTCATTGCCCCTTCTTCAAACTCTCCGGCATTCATGCGGTGGAAGAGATCCAAGCTTTCTGCTATGGGGCGGTTGCGGTATGGACTTTCCGTACCCGGCACCGTGGGTGTGCCCTTCTGGGCAGCAATTTGCTCGGCGGTCTGCTCATCCACATACGCCCGTCCCTCATTGATTAATCTTTCGGCAAAGGCATACAACTTCTCAAAATAATCCGAAGCATAATAGATATTTCCCCAATGGAAGCCCAACCATTCTATATCTTGACGAATGGCATCCACATATTCCACGTCTTCTTTGGTGGGATTGGTATCATCAAAACGGAGGTTGCAGACGCCGTTGTATCGCTCGGCTATTCCAAAGTCCATGCAGATGGCCTTGGCGTGACCGATATGCAGATAGCCGTTCGGCTCCGGTGGAAAGCGGGTTTGCAGCCTGCCACCGTTTTTACCCTCAGCGAGGTCCTGTTCCACAAACTGCTCGATAAAGTTCAAGCTTTTCTTCTCTTCTGTGGCTTCCACAGCCTTGTTTTCTACTGTTTCGTTCATATTTTATGCAAGATGATTCAATAAAAGTTTTCACAAAGATAACACCCTTGTGTCAAGAAAATGCGCAAACTGCTGCTAAAACGTTTCACTTCACGCATTTATATAGATTTCAAAAGTCAAGGCCTCCACCTGAGGTTAATATCGTTTCCTAACGATCCATAAACTCGGGTTTCAATCCCCAAACGTTAAAGCTCCATTTTTTATGCATAAAACGCGCGCAATTTATGCATAAAATGAAATTGATTTATGCATAAATTTTCTTCGATTTGTGCACAAAAATCAAGGTAATGCAAATCAGTTGATTTTGAGGAGGTTACGAAAATCCTTTACAACGAGCGGTTGATGCTTTCGATATAGTCAAGCAATTCGTCACGCCCCGACTTGGATTCGGAAGATGTAATAAAGAAAGGAGGCAGTTCTTCCCATTCTTCGGCAAGCACATCTTTATAGTGCTGCGCCTGCTGTTTGAGTTTGGAAAACGACAATTTATCGGCCTTGGTCATCACGATGCTAAAGGGTATGCCGTTTTCGCCCAACCAACGGAAAAACTCCACATCAATGGCTTGCGGATCGTGTCTGCTATCCACCAACACGAATAGATTGGTCAGTTGTTCACGTTGCAGAATATAAGTCTGTATGATTTTGGTCAGCTCTTCGCGCTGGGCGGCTCCCCGTCTGGCAAATCCATATCCGGGTAAATCCACCAAAAACCATTCGTTATTAATCAGAAAATGATTAATCAGCAATGTTTTACCAGGAGTTTGAGAGGTTTTGGCCAACCCGCTGTGGTTGGTTAGCATATTTATCAGTGAAGACTTGCCCACATTGGAGCGACCTATAAACGCATATTCCGGACGCTGCTCGGAAGGGCACTTGCGCACATCGGTATTGCTGATAACAAATTCTGCCGTATTAATATTCATAACGCTATGGAAGGGAGGATAAATGTAGCACTCGTTTTTACTGTAAAAGCAAAGTAAAAGCACTATCTTTGTTACACATTCACACAAATATAAT
>CAMFNC010000086.1 GCA_945965245.1 uncultured Porphyromonas sp.
GTCATAGGAAATCCCACGTGTCAGGTTGGCACATTGGCGGGATGCGGTCAATTTGTTTCAAACGGGATAGCCAAATCTGTGTTTTTGATGAGAAAACCGGCATTGTTGAGCAATGGAAAGGAAGAAAAAAGCGGTGATGTATCCACATTTGCCGAACGATATGCCTACGGTCCGGACTACGAAACCGCCAAACCGACAGACGCAACCACGATTTCTCGCAGTTTTCTGGCGTCACTGAATAATTTATCTTGGCATGATATATTGAACGATGCTCCCGAAAAGTATTATTCTAATTCATTTGTGTATCGGAAAGAAACAACCGTCAGACCGGGTGCATACGTCAAAGGAGCATTGCCTCACATTGTGATTAAATATCGGATTATCCCCAACGGACTCACATTAAATGCCAATGAAGGCTGGGTGACCTTTAGAGGAAAGCATTATTCCGAAACCGCTTTCAAAGCCTTGTTGTCCGCCCCGGATCTCCCAAAAAAGAATCCCGAATTGTATCAAACCAAAATAGCCATCGAAAAGGAAACTCCGAACTTTTTCAAAACATTTGATCGCGGATATAGTCGTAACGGGATAGATTTTTATTATCGGTCAGAGAATTACTATGTAATCTTTATCCGGCATTTTGGCAATGATTTGGCTCCCAATGCCGACTCCTATGGGAGATACGGCCTTGTGCGAAATAATGAATATATCATCAAAGTAAATGGGATATCCACGTTTGGAGCAACCGAATTTATTGATTTAAAAGATGATATGACTCCTGTGGGCATTTTGCTTTCGAGTAAGATAGGTATCAATACCGTCCCATATTATTCCCGAAAACAAGAAGAAGTTTTGTGATACTCTATCATAATTTGTTTTCGATGCAAAAATCTTTTACTTTCTCTATCTTTGTTGTAACTATAATATATAGATTATGAACGAACGCATTTGGCTCTCTTTGGCACACATGGGTGGGCAAGAACAGAGATTTATACAAGAGGCTTTCGATACCAATTGGGTTGTTCCTCTCGGCCCTAATGTAAACGGCTTTGAAGCCGACTTGGCATCCTATGTCGGACAAAACAAAAAAGTCGTAGCACTCAGTGCCGGCACCGCTGCACTCCATCTCTCATTGGTAATGTTGGATATCAAGCCCAGAGATGAAGTCATCTGTCAGAGTTTTACTTTCTCTGCCTCAGCCAATCCCATAGCCTATCAAGGCGCCAATCCTATATTTGTCGATAGCGAGCCGGAGACATGGAATATGAGTCCCTTACATTTGCGCAAAGCCATCGAGGATAGAATTCAGAAAACAGGGAAGAAGCCCAAAGCCATCATCCCCGTTCACTTGTATGGTATGCCTGCCAAAATGGACGAAATCATCGCTATTGCTAACGAATATCAAATTCCTATTGTAGAAGATGCAGCCGAAGCCATCGGTTCGGAATATAAAGGTCGTCGATGTGGGACATTTGGTCAATTTGGAGCCTTGTCATTCAATGGCAATAAGATGATAACCACCTCCGGCGGTGGTGCTTTGGTCTGTGACGGCGAAGACTCGGCCAAACGAGTTATGTTTTTTGCAACACAAGCACGTGAAAATGCACCACACTACCAACATGAGCACATCGGCTATAACTACCGCATGAGCAATATTTGCGCCGGAATCGGTCGCGGACAAATGATGGTATTGGACGAACATATTGCTCGCAGGAGATCCATTCACCGCTTATATACTGAATTACTTAAAGGCATGAAAGGAATTCATGTCATGGACAACCCATCTCCGGATTTCAATTCCAACTTTTGGCTCACCTGCATTATTGTTGATGCCAAGCAGGCCGGATTTACCAGAGAAGATATTCGTTTAGCATTAGATGCTGCCAATATCGAAAGTCGCCCATTATGGAAGCCCATGCACCTTCAACCGGTTTTCGCTTCCGCACCATTTTACGGCGATGGAACCAGTGAAGCCTTATTCAACGACGGCCTATGCCTGCCCAGTGGTTCTTTATTAACCGATGACCATATCCGCCGTGTCGTTTCCGTCATCCAATCCCTAATCAAGTAAAATAAAAAGAGAAAGAGCTGCTCCAGTCAGCTCTTTCTCTTTATTACCTTAGCAGGAACCCCCACGGCTGTACAGTTATCTGGTATATCATTTACCACCACTGCTCCGGCACCAATAGTGGAATTTGCACCGATGGATAACTGATTAATAATTTTTGCTCCGGTACCCACGTAGACTCCTTCACCTATTCTTACCTCTCCCGAAATATTTATTGAAGGCATAAACGAACAAAAGGAATTAATAATGGTATCGTGCCCAACTGTGCATGATAGGTTCAAAATTACAAAATCCCCTATCTCTATATTAACTGTAATAATATTTCCAGCGCAAACAATACATCCTTTCCCTATTTTTATTAATCCTCCACCAGACTTTATTACAGATGGATGAATTAACGTTGGGAACGAAATCTTATTATTGTTTAATTTATTTACGATAGCCCTTTTTACATCTGGATTTGCAATAGCCAAAGCAACACACAGATCTTCCTCAAAACGATCAAGTTCCTCAAAACCACCCAAAACAAAGCTATCATTTATTCGTTCTCCCTTTCTTTTTCCGTCATCAAAGTAGCCAATAAAATCATATTCATGTTTTTTTTTATTTATATCATGGATTAAGAATGCCACCTCCCGACCGAAACCACCAGCTCCATATACAGCTATTTTCTTCATATAACAATTTAATTATTCCCCGTAAATGCCTCCATAGTTGCACTTGTATTCGAACTTATTCCCTCTCGAATGATTACCTTCCGAAAGGTCTTATACATAATTTTCAAATCAAGTGCAAAAGAAATATGATCTACATACCAAACATCTAATTCAAACTTTTTTTGCCAACTAATAGCATTTCTTCCGTTTACTTGTGCCCATCCAGTAATACCGGGACGTACCTCATGGCGCCTTTTCTGAAATTCGTTATATAGAGGGAGATACTGAACCAAAAGAGGCCTTGGGCCAATAAAAGCCATATCCCCCTTTATCACATTTAACAACTGCGGTATTTCATCCAGGGATGTTGAGCGAACAAAGCGTCCAATCCAAGTAATCCTTTCTGCATCTGGTAATAGATTTCCTTCAGCATCTCTCTCATCTGTCATCGTTTTGAACTTAATTACCTTAAAAATCTTGCCATCCTTCCCAGGTCTTTCTTGTAGAAAAAAAGCTCCGGCTCCTTTGTTTGCAAAATGCAACACAAGCCAAAGCAATAGAAAGATGGGGAGAATTATCACAAACCCAATCATAGACACAGAGAACCCCATTAGCCTCTTAAAATACTCCTTATACACAGTGACTCGTTATTATATTATACGTTTTCTCCACCGAATAATTATTTTCTAAATATTTCCGACCTTTAAGCCCCATAATCTTACTCCCTGGGAGATCTTTTAGCATTCGGTTTACGCATTCAGTAAAAGCTTCTGAATTATTACTTTCGCACCACAAACCATATCCATTTTCTTCGGCTACTCTTCCAATGTCAGTATTCGAATCAGTAGCTGCAATAATAGGTATGCCATACTCTAAATATGAGAGTAACCTTGATGGGTAATTTGGAATAGTAAAACGATGATCTAAAAAAATCAGACCAATATCAGACGATTGAACCACTTTATCATATTCGTCTTTGGATAGCTTTTTGATTACTCTAATATTCTGCGGTTTTTCTTTCATGAACCAATCTTCAAGTATTGAATATTTTGCGCCATCACCAATAATTAAAAAATAGCAGTCTTTCCTTTTTTTGTTTTTTTCCAAACATTCTATTAGGAACTCTACCCCTTGAGGGAGACCTAAATTGCCTCCATAGATCAAAATTGGTTTGTCTATCTGAAGCCCATACTTATTGAGAATAACATAATCTTTCATTCTCTCGGAGTAATTTATTGGTTCAATACTATTCGGAGCTATTTCTACTTTTTCACTTTTAATATATGGGTTGTGCGAAAGTAAATAATCCACGTTAGCCGGAGACATACATCCAATAAAATCGGACAACCTATAAAGAGATATCTCTTTTCGTCTAAAAAACCAATGGATAAGTCCTCTTGAAGAAAATAGATTCAAATCTACTGCGTTTTGAGGAAATATATCCTTTAAAAGTAAATAGCTTATAGAATGTGGATTTTGACTCTTTAGATAGTGGATTACTTTTGCAAAAGTAATGGGAGGGGTTGCATATAATATCAAATCAAAATTAACATCACTTAATGTTTTTTTTATTACTCTAATGAATTTTTTTTCTATTAGCAGCGTGGCAATCCCTTTTTTTATTAATCTTTTTTCACCACTCAGACTCTGCATTCTAACACTAAGAAAAGTAGCATTCTCTGTTTTTATTACTTCAGGTTCTTCCTTGGATGCTATTTTCACCACATGCAATGAATGACCTTTTGAAATAAATTGCCTCAATAAATCTGAATAAATTCCCCTTTGAGAAATGCTGAATTGAGAATCAAGTGTCAAAAAAATCACATTCATTTTTATAAATTTTTACGCCAAACCATGCGGTTGACAATATTGGTGTAGGATTGTACTATTTTAACCACCTTAGAAGATACATTTTCATCCATGTAATCAGGAACCGGCACGCCATTCTTATCGTTACGAACCATTTCCACAGCCATATCTACTGACTGCAAAAGACTCTTTTCATCAATACCGGCCAAAACAAAAACGCCTTTGTCCAAAGCCTCCGGTCGCTCGGTGGAAGTTCGTATGCAAACCGCAGGAATGGATCGACCAATTGAAGTGAAAAATGAGCTCTCTTCAGGCAGTGTACCACTATCACTCACCACAGCAAAGGCATTCATTTGCAAACAATTATAATCATGAAATCCTAATGGTTCATGCTTAATAACTCGTTTATCCAATTGAAAACCACTCGCTTCTAAACGTTTGGCAGATCTGGGGTGGCATGAATATAGTATTGGCATATCATATTTCTCAGCCATCTTATTGATTGCGCCAAAAAGACTCATAAAGTTCTTCTCTGTATCAATATTTTCTTCTCGATGGGCCGACAATAAGATATATCTCTGTTTTTGCAAATTTAATCTTAAATGTACATCTGAGGCTTCTATTTCTGCAAGGTTATTCCTGAGTACTTCTGCCATAGGAGAACCGGTCACGTAGGTTCTTTCTTTCGGTAAACCTGCTTCAATCAAATAGCGGCGAGCATGTTCAGAGTAAGCTAAGTTTACATCCGAAAGAATGTCCACGATCCGTCGATTGGTCTCTTCGGGCAAGCATTCATCTTTACACCTATTGCCTGCTTCCATATGAAAAATGGGTATATGCAATCGTTTGGCTCCAATAACAGATAGGCATGAATTGGTATCCCCTAACACCAATACTGCATCAGGCCGGGTAGCAACCATTAATTTATACGAAGTATTAATAATATTTCCCATGGTTGCTCCCAAATCATCTCCAACAGCATTCAGATAAACTTCAGGATTCTTTAACTTTAAATCCCGAAAAAAAATTCCATTAAGATTATAGTCATAATTTTGACCGGTGTGGGCCAATAAGCAATCGAAGTATTCACGACAGCTATTGATGGTTGCAGATAGTCTTATAATCTCAGGTCGTGTACCCACAATAATTAATAGTTTGAGTTTACCATTATTCTGAAAACTCACTTTATCAAAATTATAGTTTTGTTCCATAATGAAGTTCTTTAGCATTGAGTAACTACCGGTTCAAAATAGGTATCAGGTCTATCAGAGTCAAACAATTCATTAGCCCACATAACTGTAACCAAATCTTCTGTTTCGGACAGATTAATAATATTATGCGTATATCCGGGCAACATATGCACAGCCTTTATGGCGCAACCTGACACTTCAAATTCAAGTATTTCATTCGTCTGGATATTACGCTCTTGAATCAGTGCATGACCAGAAACTACAACAAAAAACTCCCATTTGGAATGATGCCAATGTTGCCCTTTTGTAATGCCCGGTTTTGAAATATTCACACTTATTTGTCCACATTTTTCTGTTCGCAGAAGCTCAGTGAAACTTCCCCTGTCATCCACATTCATTTTCAATGGGAATGCGATTTTTTCCATAGG
Organism: uncultured Porphyromonas sp.; assembly: GCA_945965245.1. Taxonomy (GTDB): domain Bacteria; phylum Bacteroidota; class Bacteroidia; order Bacteroidales; family Porphyromonadaceae; genus Porphyromonas. Next base: position 6,149 of record CAMFNC010000086.1, read on the forward strand.
AAGGTAACTTAGATACGTTGAATATAGTTTTTTGGCAAACGAATTATCGGGTATTTCTGGCACTACCAAACTTTTCGGTTGAGAGCTGAATTGAACCAATAAAGTGGCTATCTCACCCAGCGTTACATGATGAGTTACAGGCACGTAGTAATAGTTTCCATCATTTTGGGGAATCGGTTTTACCCCATTATATTCACAACGATGACCTCCTCCATTTAATGTGGAAATTAATTCATCCACCAAATCGTCCACATACAGAAGTTCCAGTTCTGTATGTGGATCGTTAATCTTAATGGGTAAATCGTTTGCAATATTATTACAGAAAGTAGCTACCACGCTATTGTAATTCGGTTTACACCATTTTCCAAAAAGATTGGGAAAGCGATATATTAATACCGGCGAACCAAGCTCTTTTGAATATTGACGGAAAAGTTCCTCCCCGGCCTTTTTACTTAGGCCATACTCACTTCCGGCATATCGTTCCTCCAAAGTTGCCTGAATGGAACTCGAAAGCATAACAGGACACCGATTGTTATATTTTTTCAGTGTTTCAAGAAGTATAGATGCAAAGCCAAAATTTCCTTGCATAAATTCTTCTGTTTTTTGGGGTCTATTCACCCCTGCCAAATTAAAGACAAAATCAGCATCTCTGCAAAATTGGTTCAATTCCTCTACACTATTTTCCACATCATATTCAAACACTTCAGTCACTTTGATTCCTGCGTACCATTTTGCCTTATTGGTTTGAACATTTCTAAGTTGAGCTACCAAATTTTTACCAACAAAACCTTTGGCACCTGTAACTAATATTCTCATCTCGGTTATTCGCTTTTTATCTCGTTTGCTCCTTGTTTCGCTTCTAATCCCAGATCTTCGCGAATGAAGCGCAATTTAAGCAGTAGAGTCTTCATCTCTTCCACACTTAACCGTGCAGTATTGTGAGAGTGATAATCTTCAATAACGGACATATCTTCATTTCCCTCTGTAAAGAACTTATCATAGTTTAAGTCTCTCCCATCACAAGGTATTCGATAGTAATTACCCATATCCACAGCCTTGACCATCTCTTCGCGAGTTACCAACGTCTCATACAATTTTTCGCCATGCCGGGTTCCAATCACTTTCACTTCCGTATCCGTCTTGTATAAATCTTTTAAGGCGGTAGCCAAAACCTCCAACGTAGCTGCAGGTGCTTTCTGTACAAAGAGATCTCCATTTTGCCCGTGTTCAAAAGCATATAATACTAAATCCACAGCATCTTCCAATGTCATCATATAACGAGTCATATTGGGGTCTGTTATGGTAATTGACTTACCAGACTTGATTTGATCCACCCACAGAGGAATGACAGACCCACGGGATGCCATCACATTGCCATAGCGAGTACAGCAAATCGTTGTTTGCCCCACTGAACCCAATGCGCGTCCCTTTGCAATGGCCACTTTCTCCATCATGGCTTTTGATATTCCCATTGCATTAATAGGATAAGCAGCTTTGTCTGTAGAAAGCACGACCACATTTTTCACTCCATGAGCAATAGCCGAGTCAAGCACATTTTCCGTACCAATCACATTCGTACGAACAGCTTCCATCGGGAAAAACTCACAACTCGGAACTTGTTTTAATGCGGCAGCACTAAAAACATAATCCACACCTCGCATGGCATTATCAACGGACTGCCGATCGCGCACATTACCGATATAGAATTTCACCTTTGGATTTTGCAACCGATGGCGCATATCATCCTGTTTTTTCTCATCACGTGAGAAAATTCTGATTTCCTTAAAATCCTCATTGAGAAACCGCCGCAGCACAGCGTTCCCAAAAGATCCCGTACCGCCGGTAATTAATAATACTTTATTTGAAAACATTGACATGAAAGTTTTTGAAGTTATTTTTTATGCTTTTTGCACAAATTAATAAT
>CAMFNC010000087.1 GCA_945965245.1 uncultured Porphyromonas sp.
ATCTCTCGCAATAAAAAACCGAGCCCGGATTTACGGTATCCGGGCTCGGTTTCTTCATTAAATTGTCCGATTATACTTCAGGTGGATGGATGTAGGCAATGCACTCCCGAATAGGGAATAACTTCTCTCCCAAACCATGACGGGTAAGGTCTTCCATGCTTGCCTTTACGCAGTAATCGCCGGCTATGCCTGCCACCCAAATGGTGTCGGATTGGCGCAAAACATCCGGTACATCTTCGGCAAATGCACTGTAAGCATCCTGCTCCGGTGTGGTGGCTTTCTCCACAAATCGGAGAGATTTCAGCCTTCGGCTCATTTCTGTCAATTTCCGCATCAGTGGCGAGTAAATGGCGGCTCCTTCGGAATAGCGCACACAATGTGCCGGCCAAATACCACCCTCGGAACTGAAACTGCAGTGATGGATGGGATGTTGGTCCATGGTGACTACCACATGATCGATTTCAGCTTCATGCTCGTGCAGATAATCCACCAGACAATTCATGGCATGGGCACCCTCTGCCACCGCCAACGAGCCACTGATGAAGTCAATCTGCGGATCTACGATTAATAGCGTTTTCATCTGAACTTATAAGGTCCACTTCATACCCAAAGTGGGGATGACACGAAATTTATCGGGAGAAGCAAAGTTGTACGACAATTCGATTTCTCCACCCAGACTGAGATTAAATTCGTCAGAAACTCGCTCCAAACGATTGAGATTGAACCAGAATTGAGGTTCGGACAGGAATACCGCTTTAGACTTATACGACCAAATGTCAGCAAATCCGCAAAGCGTAAACAGCTCGTTTTCGGACTGCCAGTTCCATACGCCGGTAAGCTGAGCCGAATGGGCGTCTTTATAGAAATACTTATACATCGGTGTCACGGACACGTTCAAATTGATGCTTTCAAAGCGATGAAAGTATGAGCCACCGAACAGAAATGCATGGCTAAAAGAGGCAGAGGTCATCAGACCGCCATTATATTCCATGTGTACGGAAAAAGGAGATTTACCGATGGTAAACTCTCGAGAGATTTCAAGGTAAGAAAGGTCTATGCCGCTCTGGCGATAGTTCATATCCACGAAAAAGAAAGTGTTACCCCATTTGTCCTGTTTGAAGTTTTCGATGGTGGTGGTAAAAAGAGAGCGCCCTTTGAGATCGTTATAGGTAAAACGACCCATGTCCATGTGCAGCTGGAGGTTTTGTGCCCATACGGCTGTGGTGCAGAGCATGAAAGCGAAGAGGAGTAATGTTTTTTTCATATTCGATAAATAATAAATAGAGATTCAATCGGGATAATTCAGATTTTCGTAACCGGCCACATCCAATACTTCGCGCAGATATTTATCGGCTTCGTATTTGGCCATGGGCAGATTGTGCAGCAAACAGTTACCACAGTCGCGAGGCTGTGTGCCGGGCACTTCACCCTCGAAGTCGCGGATAAAGCGAAACGTTTCCTGCATGAGAGGCAGAATATCGGCAGAAGTCAGGTCGCCGCGCATCAGAAAATAATTGCCCGTAAGGCAGCCCATCGGCCCCCAATAGATGATGCTGTCTTTATATTCCGGTTGGTTGCGCAGATAGGTGGCAGCCAAATGTTCGATGGTATGCAGTTCGGGTGCACCCAATACCGGTTCACGATTGGGTTCCTTCATGCGAATGTCAAAAGTTGTAATGGTTTCTCCGCCCACAATGTCTTTTCGGGATACGAAAATACCTCTCTTCAAGGTAATGTGGTTCAATGCAAAACTTGGAATTTTTTCCATAGAATATTTATTTGTGTTATTCGATTATTTCAAGAAAAGATTTGACCAATCCGAAGGTTTCGGTTGATGCATGCTTCCAAAAATCGTTGTATTGGTCATAGTTGTCTTCTGTGCCGGCTATGTCGCTGATAATGCGGATTACGGCAAAGGGCACATCATATATATATGCCGTTTGAGCAATGGCTCCGGACTCCATATCCACAGCCAAGGCATTCGGGAAATGGGCGCGAAGCCTGCCGAAGACTTCCGACTCCGAGAGGAAGCAGTCGCCACAGCAAATCTGTCCGCAATGCACGGGATGGGGGATGCAGCCGAAAGCCTGCAATAAAACCGGAGAAGTGGAATAGAAAAGCGGAAAGCCCTGAACTTGCCCCCAAGGCAAATCGGCTCCACAAGAAACATCGTGATAGCAAACTTCTGTAGCCACCACGGCATCGCCCACATGGAGATTTCGGCTCAATCCGCCGCTTACTCCCACATTGAGCAAATAGTCCGGTCGGTATCGACGAATCAGCTCGGAGGTGCATACGGCGGCACAGACCTTGCCTATGCCGCTCAATGCCAGTATCACCCGATGGCTACCCAGCAAACCCTCCACAGCGTGGAAGCCTTTTTCCTGTATGGAGGTTATATCTTGCAGTTCATTCACCAGCAGATCATATTCTTTCTGCATGGCCATGACTATACCTATTGTTTTCATATATTATTGATATTTACCGGACAAAGATACGGAATAGCCCCTATTAACCGATGATTACACCTCCACAAACACGAAGTGCAAAATCCGGGAATAAATGCAATGCTAAGGCTCATTTCTCGATATACCATTTTTTGTATCATAAATCAATTTCATTTTATGCATAAAA
>CAMFNC010000088.1 GCA_945965245.1 uncultured Porphyromonas sp.
CACCTATCAGAGAGTGACGATTTTTTATGAATAAATTAATTTCATTTTATATATAAAATGCGCGCAATTTATGCATAAATTAAATTCAAAAAGTGTACAAAGTTTTTTGCACACCACAATGCTGTTTAGTTTTCATAGACAGATTGCTTTCACACGACAAGAAAGGAGTACCTTTGTATCTCATAATATTCAATCACATATCATAATATAATAATATGGATGCAACAAGAATAAGTAAGATAAACCGCCTAGTGCAAAAGGAACTGGGCGAAATATTTCGTCGGCAGACAGCCGCACAACATGGAGTATTGGTTTCGGTTACTTCGGTAAGCGTCAGCCCCGATTTAAGCATTGCCCGGATTAGATTGAGCATATTCGCTCCCACCAGCGGACAGACTCCCGAAGATATACTCCGAAGCATATGCCAAAACACCAAACCTATTCGCTATGAATTAGGTACTCGCGTAAAGAGCCAATTGCGCCGACTGCCCGAATTGACCTTTTTCATCGATGACTCGTTAGACTATTTGGAGCATATAGACGAATTGCTGAAGAAATAAAAAACACTTCATGCGCACTGCCCTATTCATTGCTCACAGATACCTTTTCAGCCACAAAAGGTTTAATGCCGTAAACATCCTATCCGTTATATCTGCCATCGCCATCGGCATAGTATCCTTGGTAATGGTGTGTGTGCTTTCTATTTTCAACGGATACGAAGAACTCATCCTGAGTCAAAACAGCAGATTGAGCCCGGATTTGCTAATTATCCCAGCTAAAGGGAATTCCATGATAACGGATACGCAGGCCATTGCAGAGGCATTAAAACATCCGGGGATAGCACTCCGGAGCGAAAGGCTGACGGCACAAGGTGTGGTATTGGGACAAAACGGCAGACAAATGGTTCTGCTGCAAGGTCATGGGGAAAAATGGAAAGAAATGATAACCCCCACGGACTCTATCGTGGAGGGTAAATTACCCTCATCCTCCGAACAAGACACTCCAGCAGACCAAGCATCTATTGGAGTGGGTCTTCGTGTGGCATCAGAACTGGGATTAGGCATTGGCTTCACCGACCCCATTACCATATATATACCCAACCGCACGGGAGTCATCAACCCCTTGGCTCCAATGACCGCGTTCAAAAGTTTGGATGCCCACGTAACAGCTGTTTTGAATACCGGCAACGAAGATGACGACAGTAGCATCTTCATGCCGCTATCCACCCTCCAAGCTATGCTTTCGTATCCCGAAAATCAAGTGTCCGGCATCGATATCAAGTTAAAGCCGGGTTATTCGTCCGAATCCGTATTGCACGATATGCAATACGCATTAGGTTCGGCCTACAAAGTATTGGATCGCACCAGACAGCATCCCGAATTGGGCAAATTGGTCATGGTAGAAAAATGGATGAGCTACCTCATCATGATTTTCATCCTGCTGCTGGCAGCCTTCAATATTATCAGTAGCCTATCCATGCTGCTGATAGAAAAAGAATACGACATCTTTACCCTTCGTTCATTGGGAGCGCCGCAGAAGCTGATAAACCGCATTTTTATGAGTGAGGGCATGCTTATCAGTTGCCTGGGCTCCTTTGTCGGCATCCTAGCAGGTATCTTGATTTGCCAACTCCAGCAGCATTTCGGATGGGTCACCTACCCAATCGGCATGCAGACGGTACCCTATCCCGTTAAGATTAGACTCACAGACACACTCATCGTAGTGGGCACCACCCTGCTCATGTCTTGGTTATCGGCTGGTTATCCCGTCCGATATTTCAGCAAAAGACATTTTGGCACTCAAAAGAACGGCTAAATCCGTTTTTATTGTTGTTTATTAAGGAAGTTTAGCTACATTTGCTACGCTATTAAATAATTAACAACTAACACTCAATTAGTTAGTATCTATGAAATCCACAGAAATCCTGTCAGCCCTTGAGGCACGTCACCCGGGAGAGAAAGAATTCCTCCAGGCGGTGAAAGAAGTACTTCTGTCTATCGAAGAAGTATACAATCAACACCCTGAATTCGAAAAGAATCGAATCATCGAACGTTTGGTAGAACCGGATCGTATTTTCACATTCCGTGTGCCCTGGGTTGATGACCAAGGCGACATTCATGTAAACATCGGTTACCGTGTACAATTCAACAATGCTATCGGCCCGTACAAAGGCGGTATTCGTTTCCACCCCACGGTAAACCTCTCCATTTTGAAATTCTTAGGTTTCGAACAAACCTTCAAAAACGCATTGACCACACTGCCCATGGGTGGTGGTAAAGGTGGAGCAGACTTCTCTCCGAAGGGTCGCTCAGAAGCCGAAATCATGCGTTTCTGCCAGAGCTTTATGACTGAATTGTGGCGCAACATTGGTCCCGATACCGACGTACCCGCAGGTGACATCGGCGTAGGTGGCCGCGAGGTAGGTTATATGTTCGGTATGTATAAGAAACTCGCTCGTGAGCACACCGGCACAATGACCGGTAAGGGCTTCGAATTCGGCGGTTCTCGTCTGCGTCCCGAATCTACCGGATACGGTGCTGTTTACTTTGTTCAAAATATGTGTAAAGAAAACAACATCGAATATAAGGGTAAGACTTTGGCTATCTCAGGCTTCGGTAACGTGGCATGGGGTGTGGCTCAAAAGGCTACCGAAATCGGCATGAAGGTGGTTACCATCTCCGGTCCTGACGGATACGTTTATGACCCCGATGGCATCAACACTCCCGAAAAGTTCGAAGCCATGTTGGACTTGCGTTTGAGCGGTAACGATGTTGTTTCCGACTACGTTAAGAAATTCCCCAACGCACAATTCTTCGCAGGTAAGAAACCCTGGGTTCAGAAAGTAGACTTTGCTATGC
>CAMFNC010000089.1 GCA_945965245.1 uncultured Porphyromonas sp.
CACACGTTATCAGAAAGAATAATGGCCGCGTAGCTCAACTGAATAGAGTAGCTGACTACGGATCAGCCGGTTACAGGTTTGAATCCTGTCGCGGTCACTCTTTTTCTACTTATATCGGATAACTTCGGCCGCGTAGCTCAACTGAATAGAGTAGCTGACTACGGATCAGCCGGTTACAGGTTTGAATCCTGTCGCGGTCACAATAAAGCCTCAATACACATGGTATTGAGGCTTTTTAGTTTATTTCCCGTTGTTGAACAGAAACATATTATGGCTCAACGATCCAAAACCCAAGGACATATAGCACTGATTGTAGCAACCTTGATATTCGGACTGAACGGTCCCATCTCTAAAGTATTACTCTCACCCGGAGGCATCGTACCGGAAGTACACATTCTAATGCGCTTTACCGGAGCCGCCATTCTCTTCTGGATTACTTCGCTTTTTCTTCCCCCAGAACCCATCCGCAAAGCAGATCGCATCAAGATATTATTGGGATCGCTTTTCGGTGTGCTGGGTAATCAGGGCGTCTTTGCCATAGGCATTTCCATGACCTCACCAGTAAATCAATCGCTGATTGCCACTTTAGGCCCCATCATAACCATGATTTTGGCAGCCATACTACTGCACGAACCTATCACTTGGATGAAAGCCGGCGGTGTATTGGTCGGTGCCACCGGTGCCGTTATATTGGTCACAAACGGTATGCAGAGCGGCAGTGGCTCCCTTGTGGGTGACTTGCTGTGCGCTTGTGCCACCATGAGTTATATCTTATACCTCATCCTGTTCAAAAGCGTCATTGACCGCTACTCCCCCATCACGCTGATGAAATGGTTTTTCTTAATTTCATCCATTCCGGTTATTCCACTATGTCTGCCAGCAGCTCTACAAATGCCGTGGCAGAGCTTCAGCATCACCCAATATCTGCAAATGGGATTTGTGGTCTTCTTTTCCACATTCATTGCCTATATGCTTCTACCCATCAGTCAGAAAGTATTGCGCCCCACGGTTATCAGCATGTATAATTATGCACAACCGGTACTCGTCACCTCTTTTGCTTTTATTATGGGTATAGAAGGATTGAGCGTAAGCAAAGTGATTGCCGCCGGCTTTGTTTTTGCCGGAGTCTTTTTGGTGACCAGAAGCAAAAGCCGAGCCGATATGCTGAAGTCCGAACATCAATCTGACTGAACCAAAGCGAGTAAAGACTATCTTTGTAATAATCTTTCAACGATACTACACAGTGATAAACCAAGAGACAATTCGATATCTGATCAACTTCGTGGCCAATGCCACCACTTCTGCTGGAACAATTCTTTCGGCAGACCGATGGATTGGCTATACGGATGACCCCGAACAGATGAAACGATACCTTTTGGTTATCCTCCCTTCCGGTTTTTTCGACATCAATAAATATGGAACGGAAGAGTATTTCCCTACTTTTCCACTCAAAAAATGGCATGAAATCCCCATCCTATATGGTCAAGGGGATGAAAAGGCAGAGTATGCCGATACCTTTCCCTCCGATGGGAAATCAGGTCCCATCATCATCCATGCCGATTTAATTGCCAGTGCCTACTTTTTGATAAGCCGCTACGAAGAGATCTTCAAGCGCAAGGTGCGCGATGAATTCGGCCGTTTCCCTGGCAAAGAATCTGTACCCTTTAAAGGAAACTTCATACACCGCCCCATTATAGACGAATACGGCAGAGAACTGCGCCATCTGCTTCGCAAGGCCGGTTTGGCTCTCCGCAAGGAAGATGAGCTATCCCATGCTTTCAACCGCATCTATTTGGCTCACAATATCATTTCTCCTTTTTGCATGACACCATGGGCAGAGCGTACTATGCATTGGAAGTTAAGGGCTGTATGGCTTTTGAGGAGATTTGCCTTCAAACTCAAAATCAGATTTAACACGAGCGAAATCAACCAAACCAAATTTTTGGATTGGGATAAGTCCGTGGAGCGATCCTATCCAGAAGGAATTGTCCGAAGCCTGTTTTTCATGCTCACACCCGGACATCGCAACGATGGCAAACGAGTCTATCATCTTACATCATTTACCATCCATTTGCTGCGCAGAGCCATGAGCCGATATGGCGTAATGCCGGCTCTCTCGTGCAATCGAGAATGCAATCGGGAACCGGAAGAGTCCATCCTAAAAGCGCGGCGAATGCTGCATCAGCAATTCGGCCACTGGGTTTCTGCAGCAGGCTTTGCGAATCTATGCGCTAGAGAGCCGGAAGACTTTATAGCCACTTTCAATGCCGGTATTCGCCACGATTTTTCGATGGGTTACTTTGATGTGCCCGGATTTCGATTGGGTACAGCACGACCCGTACAATTTATCAATCCATCGTTTGGTAAACTGACCGAACTGGTGATGCACCCCCTAACCATTGTGGATACTTCATTGAGCGACAAGGAGGGTATGCGCATGACCTACGAAGAGGCTTTGGGATATGCCCAAGGACTGGTCAAAAAGACAGCCGAAGTACACGGTGAATTGACTTTGATGTGGAACAGCGATTTACTAAACAAGGAAAATCACGAATATCACTCCAAATTATACCGTGATTTGCTCCGTTTGATAATCGATCTGGAGCACAAAAAAAACGACACTTATCAAGTTACCCATCAGCCATAATCATTCATGACCTTCCATACTTCTTCATTTCCCTATAACATCATAGCCGGTCCGTGCAGTGCCGAAAGCGAAGAGCAAGTGATGCAGACTGCTTCAGAGCTGCACAACATCGGCATCCGTTGCTTCCGTGCCGGACTTTGGAAACCACGAACCCGACCGGGAGGCTTCGAAGGGGTGGGTGAAAAGGGTATCCCTTGGATGCTACGCGTGCAAAAGGAACTGAGCATGGAAATTGCTACCGAAGTGGCTACTCCCGAACACGTATTCAAAGCCTTAGATGCCGGTATCCGTATTCTATGGGTGGGGGCACGTACCACCAGCAGTCCGTTTGCCATAGAAGAGATAGCCAAGGCCTTCCGCTCCACAAACTTATCTTCCGAAGTGACCATGATGGTCAAAAATCCGGTCAATCCGGATATAAACTTATGGATTGGGGCATTGATGCGTTTCCATGACGCCGGCCTGAATAAATTGGTGGCTATTCACCGAGGTTTCAGCACCTATGGCGTGAGTAGTTATCGCAATCCTCCCCACTGGCAAATCCCTCTGGAACTGAAAAAGCAGTACCCGGATATACAAATCCTGGTAGACCCGAGCCATATCACAGGCAGGAGCGAATTGGTGTCATCAGTTTGCCAATTAGCTCTGGATATGCAATTCGATGGTCTGATAGTAGAAACTCATATTGACCCCCAATCGGCACTGAGCGATAGTCGTCAACAGGTAAGCCCCAAAGAATTGGATTATATCCTCAAACATCTGTATCTGCCGGCCAGCAAAAGCCACAGTGCCGAAGGCTTACTCATCAGTGATCGAGCAGGAATAGACCAAATAGACGAACAAATCATTGAGCTTTTGGCAGAGCGTCAGCGAATCTGTATGCACATCGGAGAAATAAAAAGGAAAAACCAAATGCCCGTGGTACAACCCGAGCGATTTGAATCTTCACTGAAAAAGAGAAGGACTATGGGCGAACGATACCGATTATCGCCTGCCTACATCGAAGAACTCTGGAATATCATCCACGAGGAATCAATCAAAGCCCAAAAAGACGAGAACCACTAATACATACGATTGTACGCAATATGCTTCACCGTATTATCCTTTCGATTGGAAGTAATTACCATGCCCACGAGCAAGTTTCACGTGCCCGCACACTGATATCTCGCCGTTTCTCCTTGTTATCTTACAGTCCTGTCATGCAGTCCGAAGCCATTGATATGCCCTCAGAAACGCCTCATTTTGTGGATCAAATAGCCATAGGCTACACTACCAAGAACCGGACAGAGACTCTGCAATGCCTCAAAGAGATAGAATTACTCTTGGGAAGACCTGTCAGAGGGAAGCGTATCTCCGGACAAATAGAAATGGATATCGACTTGCTCTGTTGGGATTGTCATTGCATCAAACCCAACGACCTAAAGCGTTCGTACGTAGCCGAAGGAATGAAAAAACTGGGCATGGACTTCCGTATCACTACCCACTATTTCTTTCTTTTTTCGACTTCCGGACATAAGTTTTAACACTTCTTCACGTTTATTATTAAGTGTGTTTCGGCTAAATTCATTAGTTTTGGATAAATTTTGTAATTACGAACTATGGGAAGAATAATAGCTTTGGCAAATCAGAAAGGTGGCGTGGGTAAAACGACCACGGCCATCAATTTGGCTGCTTCGTTGGCATCATTAGAACGGAAAGTTCTTTTGATTGACGCCGATGCTCAAGCCAATGCATCATCCGGTTTGGGATGCAATGTGGCAAACCTGCGTAAAACCATCTATGAATGCTTGTGTAGTCCTCTTTCCATCGAAGAAATTCTCATCCCCACCCCTATCGAAGGGCTGGATCTAGCTCCTTCACATATTGATTTGGTGGGTGCCGAGGTGGAATTGTTATCCCTGCCTAATCGCGAAAAAGTACTGCAAAAAGTAATCGCTCCGATAGTGGATAAATATGATTATATTTTCATAGACTGCTCACCATCTTTAGGCATTATCACGGTCAATTCTCTTGTGGCATCGGATAGTGTGATTATACCGGTACAATGCGAATACTTTGCGTTGGAAGGTATCAGTAAGCTACTCAATACTATCAGGATTATCAAAGGCCGACTCAATCCACAACTGGACATCGAAGGCTTTTTGCTCACAATGTATGATAGTCGCACCCGGTTAAACAATCAAATTTATGAGGAGGTCAAACGACATTTTCAAGGATTGGTCTTCGATACTGTGATTCAGCGAAACGTCAAATTGGGCGAAGCACCCAGTCATGGTTTGCCAGCATTGCTCTATGATGCCGAGAGCCGAGGAGCACTCAACTACCTTCAACTGGCAGCCGAAATTCTGAAAAAACACGAAAATCATGACAAAAAATAAGAATATGCAGATATTAGGCCGAGGACTTGATAGTCTGCTTTCGGGCAATGATATATCCGGTTCATCCTCTATCAGCGAGCTTCCGCTGAATGCTATCTCTCCCAATCCCGATCAGCCTCGCAAAGAATTCGAACAGAAAGGGCTTGAAGACCTTGCTGCTTCTATCCGCACCATAGGACTGGTGCAACCCATTACCGTACAAGACTTAGGTGCAGGCAAATACATGATTATCTCCGGTGAACGACGTTGGCGAGCCAGCCAAATGGCTAATTTAGAAAGCATTCCCGCCTATATCCGAACTGTGGATGATGACCAAATCATGGAAATGGCTTTGGTGGAAAACATCCAACGTGAAGACTTGAATGCCATAGAAGTGGCATTGGCATACAAAAAGTTACTGGACGATTTCGGATTGAAACAAGAGGAGTTAGGTAATCGGTTAGGCAAAGGACGTGCCACCATTAGCAATTACCTCCGCCTACTTAAATTACCTGCCGAAGTGCAACTGGGTCTGTGCAGTCACAAAGTGGATATGGGACATGCACGCGCCTTACTTCAATTGAATAATGCCGCCGACCAAATTAAATTATACGAAAGAATTTTATCCGAAGACCTGAGTGTTCGGCAGGTAGAGGCCATTGCTCGTGAATGGAATACATCCGGCATCACGTCGCAATCTACCCAAATAGAAAAATCAAAAAAATCGAATATCCAAAACGAGGTTTATAAAGCCCTATCCCAAAGACTTGAGCAAGTACTCAAGACAACCGTTTCGCTCAATAGCACCCCCAAAGGAAAAGGAAAACTGACCATTGAGTTTGACTCCGAAGAAGAATTGGAACGCATTATGAGGTTGTTCGAACGATTGCAAAAATAAACCCATTCTCAAATGAATAATTTCAATAGAGTCTTCTTATTCCTTGCGGTTATGCTATCGATGGTTTCGATGGCAAAAACGCAAACACCGGACACCATGAGCATCGCTCACAGTCTCATCGACTCTATCGTACCCCCTACTCCGATTCAGGAGGATACCATCACAGCCACTCATTCGCAAATCGTTAATGACTCTATCGTAAAAAAAGCGGCAGAAAAAGAAAAAAGGTTTTCATCTTTACAGAACACAACCGACAAGATGGAAATCAGACCGTGGACGCCCAATCCCAAATATGCACTCATTTCTGCCATCATACCGGGTGGGGGGCAAATCTATAATCGGAAATATTGGAAACTCCCGATTGTGTACGGAGCATTCACGGCCTGCTATTATGCCATCACTTGGAATACTCGAACATTCAACGAATATCGGGATGCCTATCGCGACTTCTTGAGCGATGACCCCATTACCAATAATTCATGGCTTGCCTTTGCCCCATACGGAGCCAAGGCAGAAGATTATGCCAAGTATTCTCAATTAAAAGTAACTCTCAAACGAGGCTACGATGCATTCCTCCGATACCGCGATATGAGTTATATCATCACAGCCGGCGTCTACTTGCTTTCCATTTTAGATGCTTATGTGGATGCCGAACTATACACCTTCGACATCAGCCCAGATCTAACCATGCGGCTCACGCCCGATGTGCAATGGCAAAACATCACCGGAAAAACCGTTCCTGCGATCGGACTTAATTGTAATTTTACTTTTTAATAATGAAAATCAAAAAACATCATATATCCATCCTAATTTTCTTTGTCTGCTTCCGGCTTGCTGTTGCAAAACCGGTACACAATGAACTGATATTAAGAGACACCACTACAACAGAAGAGCCCGACAAGCTGACATTGCCACAGAATTACGATCGCGAACTGGAACAGCTCATCAATACTTGGCACAAAGGTTATTCACAGAAAGTATACAAAGAATCAGGCAATAAAAGGCTAAGCAAATATGTGCCGGACAGCGTATATGCACGCCAATTGGCACAACTTCCATCGGCTATCCCCATGCCCTATAACAGCCAAGTGCGCGAGGCTATTGATTTATTTCTCAACAAACGCTCCAGATTGATTTCTTCCGTGCTAACCATGGGCGATTTGTACTACCCCATCATGGACGAAATCTTCGACCGAAATCAAGTACCCATCGAGCTGAAATACTTAACCATCGTGGAGTCTGGACTAAATCCGCGAGCGCTATCGCCGGCAGGAGCTGCCGGTTTGTGGCAATTCATGCTGCCCACCGGTAAAATCTACGGACTGGAGATCAATAGCTTAGTAGACGAACGTCTATCCATAGCACAAAGCACCGAAGCTGCCGCCAAATACCTCAAGGACATGTACAAGATATACAATGACTGGCCTTTGGTCATTGCGGCCTACAACTGCGGACCTGGCAGAGTAAACAGCGCCATTCGGCGTGCCGGTGGGAAACGAGACTTCTGGGCCATTTATCCTTATCTGCCACGCGAAACACGCAGATACGTACCCCTTTTTATCGGCGCATATTTTGCCATGGCTTATCACAAAGAGTATGACATACGTCCCATCGAAATGGTTATGCCCATTGCCACGGACACCATAATGATAAACAAAGCCGTTTCATTTGCTCGCATTCAAGCACTGACACAAGTTTCAGAAAAAGACATCGAGTTGCTTAACCCCCAATACAAACGGAAGATTATTCCGGGGCAAATCAAACCTTACCCATTGAGATTGCCACTCAAAGCGATTGTCAAACTGGACAGTGCACGCGATGCCCTATCCGCTCCCTCCCTGGAGGAGGACTCACAAATCGAAGAGATGGCAGAAGAGGCAAGCCAACAA
>CAMFNC010000090.1 GCA_945965245.1 uncultured Porphyromonas sp.
CATTGAGGAAATGCTTTGTGTCACTTCGCGCAACTCTCGGAAGCGGAGGACATCATGAATCTGAAAGAAATTAGAATAAGTCGCAAACTCAAAGTGCAAGAAGTAGCAGATTTTCTGTGCTGCTTGCCATCTGTTTACAGCCGTTATGAGAATGGCAAACGAGAGCCATCCATCGATATTCTTCTGAAGTTGTCCAAACTGTACGGCGTTTCAGTTGATTGTCTAATTGGAAATGATGAGGTCGTTGACACGAGCATAACCGAAAAAGAAGCTGCAATGATAAGCGCTATGCGTCAGGCGGACGAACGAGCCAGACAGGATGCAATTGCCTTATTAGAGCTGCATACAGGGAATAAGAAAATCTAAACAGAGAGGTGCAAAGTGACAGGAGCTTTGCCCTCTGTATCTTGAAAGGGCACCGTGCAAGCGGTGCTCTTTCTTTTAAGGTCGCAAGGCAGCACGCACTTTTGTGAGCATCCCTTTTGCGAGGTTAAAAGCAGGAAAAGTGCGAGCTTGGACACCGTTTTTGCCAAAATGGCTCAGTGAAAAGCGGTTATTGCCGAAACGGCGATGGAAGCAGATGTGTCACCACCTTATAATAATAGTAGTGACTTATGATCCCTATCTGCTTTGAGAAATGTGCGAGGTTAGAATGGAAGGTTCCGTTTACCAATACTACGCAAATGTCCGAACTGAGCCGGTTGAATGGCTATGGTATCCCTATATACCGCTCGGGAAGCTGACGGTGCTCCAAGGCGATCCCGGTGAGGGTAAATCTACATTTGCGTTGAATGTCGTAGCAAGAATTACGACAGGACAGCCTATGCCGGATGGTGTTCCTGCTAAAGGAAAGCGTGTTGCGATCTATCAGTGTGCTGAAGACGGTATTGCAGATACAATAAAGCCCCGTCTCCAGCAGGCCGGAGCGGATTGTGAACGAGTAGCTTATATCATAGACAACGACATTGCATTGACACTGGAGGACGGTCGAATCGAAACAGCGATCAAGGACACACACGCCAGTGTATTTATTATCGACCCCATTCAGGCATTTATCCCGCCTGATGCAGATATGCAGAGTGCCACCAAGATGCGCTCTGTTCTGCGGAAGCTGGCAAATATTGCAGACCGCAACAAATGCGCTGTAATTCTCATCGGTCACATGAACAAAGGCGGCAGTAGCAAATCATTGTATCGAGGGCTTGGCTCTATCGACATTGCTGCCATTGCACGGAGTGTGCTCATGATTTCAAGAGATGAAAGCCGCCCTGACATTCGATACTTGTATCCGATAAAATCGAGCCTTGCTCCGGAAGGACCTGCAATTGCTTTCTCGTTCAAAGAGCATGGCGGAATCGTATGGCACGGCAAATATGATCTGAATACCGCAGAACTCATGGACAGCATCACAGTAAAAACAACCAAGCGGGAGCGAGCTCGTGCAAAACTGGTTCAGCTTTTGGAGCATGAGGATCGTCCGGCAAAAGAAGTATATGCCGGCCTTGCTGATATAGGCGTTGGAAGCCGTACTGTTGAGAAAGCAAAAAAAGAACTCCAAGTCACAACTTACCGTTCTGGCGGAAGTTGGTACTGGAGTTTGCCAAAACCCAAATAACCAATGATGTTTACCGGGAGATGAGATGATGGAGAACTTAGTTTGGAAAGCCTACTATCACAGTATGAGTGGGCATGAGATTCGGCCATTTAACATATTTGAACATGGGAGATTCAGAGAAGAAGTACGGAAGCTCTTGCTGAAATGCACAGAGAAAGAAGCATTCGCTGAGGAGCTGCGCCGTTCTCTTTTCTACTATTACTGCAGTAAATGTGAATGGGAAGTTGTCATCGGACCTTGGTGCGGAGATCGGGGCACGAAGGAAATCAAAGTCGATGTCTATATGCAGGTCATGAACAACTGGGATATCTTCGTGGATTATGTTTGGAACGAAGGAAAGAAGCAAAGACGATGAGTGTGAGCACAGATACAGAGCGGATTTTCCGAATCGGTGGCTATGTAAAGCGGGCAAAACTGAATCTGCGCAATGAGCGTGAGATAAGAGCCTTTCATCGAAATGCGATTGAAAGACGGTTTGGTGATTTTGAGGATGGCACACTCGTGGATGTTTATATCGATATCACCGGTTATAAAG
This sequence comes from uncultured Porphyromonas sp., assembly GCA_945965245.1. Lineage (GTDB taxonomy): Bacteria > Bacteroidota > Bacteroidia > Bacteroidales > Porphyromonadaceae > Porphyromonas. Next base: position 2,151 of record CAMFNC010000090.1, read on the forward strand.
AAACGGCCAAGCGTCCTGAGATGCTGCGGCTTATGCGGGATTGTGCAGATGGAAAAGTGAATCTGATTTTTGCAGAAACCAAAGGATATTTGAGTGCAAACACACGAGAGTTCTGCTACTGGCTCCATTTCATCTTTAATCTGAAAGAACGGGTAGACATCATAACCGACGATGACAAGTTCAACATCAACACGATTCTCAACGCAGACAAGCAGCGTGAGGCACTGATAAAAATGGCTGAAGACTACATTTATCTGAATCCGCCTGACCACCAGAAGTGGTTGAATGGAGTGGTTTCTGCCATCACAAACTTACGGGAGGACGGATAAGGATATGGCAAAGGATGAAAACAAGGAATCGGAAATCCGAGGCGATGAGCAAGAAATCGTAGACCAGCGGCTTCCGGTGTGGCGTCCGCAGGATGCTGACCGAGAATATTATCGGTATGAAACGAAGAAGAGAATCCAGCATTATACGGTTCCGCCGCAGACTATTTTCCGTCCAGCAAAACCAACGCCTACCATTCGAGATGCAGAGCATAAGCGTGTTGCAGTTTATGCCCGTGTGAGTACGAAGAGCAAAGAGCAGGTCTCCTCCATCGAAAACCAAACAAAGTACTATACAGAGAAGATTGCCAAAACGCCCAACTGGGATCTGGCGGAAATATACAGTGATGAGGGCAAATCCGGCACATCGAAAAAATGGCGTCCAGAGTTCAAACGAATGCTGGAAGATGCGTCGAAGAAGAAAATGGATTTGATCGTTTGTG
>CAMFNC010000091.1 GCA_945965245.1 uncultured Porphyromonas sp.
TCCCAGTATATGGGTTTGTGGTTGAATTGACGCGGTCCTCGCTGATTATAAAAGCTTCGTACCATGGGGTAAAATAGATAATGTCATTAATACTGTTGTGCTGTTGGATCTTTTTGAGCGTTTCACGTAGCAGATAATTGATTGCGGGAGATGCGGCCTCCTGCTTGCGAATGGCTTCGGCTTTATCGGCAGCTTCCACCTTTTCCGAAATACCGGTATAAGCCTTATCGGCGGCCTGCTTACCACTGAATCCCTTGGCAGCAATCAGCGATGTCGCCTCTGCGGTGGCTTCTTTCGGAATCACTGACTCGGCCGAGGCCGGGCGTTTATCCTCCATCCAGGTAAAACCTTTCAACTTATTCACCTCATCGGTTTGCCCCATTTCTATGGGAAAGAACTTACCGGACACTGGACCACGCAAATAGATCTTTTCAAATTGACCGTTTTGAGCCATATAAACATACATAGCTGTGCTCTGCACACGGTTTAACCCAAAGTAATAATCGCTATTGTCTTCCTGGGCATAGCGAATGGAGAAGACATCCAGATAGGCTCGCATTTCCTTGATAACGCTATCCTGTACTGTGGTCATCATATAGGGAGCCAATATCTGATTATACATTTTATCGGTAATCTGTTGCGTCACAAAGCCATTGCCATAGATATCCACATGGTTCAACTTCTTGTCCTTGAAGAAAAATCGCAACGTATCTCCTTTGATTTGATTCTTCTCGTTCCACATAATCGGCACACGAGTCAATGTCATGATGGAATCCATGGCATTCATCTCGGCATAACCGCAGATAGCCTGCACATCAGAACGATAGACTCTGACATTAGGATATGCCTTAATAATGCGACAAAGTGAATCCTGCTCATTTTCAGTAGTACCCTGGGAAATAGAATCTGTGAGCGTATTGCCCAAATAAAACTCATTCGGCAGGCGGAGTGTATCCGACAGGTTGTCAGAGAGAGGAGTTTTCAGCCTATTTGCAGGAGCCACAGCTGCCTGCTGGCTGATGGTATCTTTGCTCATTGCTATCTGCTCTGCCGTCATGGGCAGCGGATAAGACTTATGAGCTATGGCCTTGTCTATGGAAATCATCTCCAACGTATCGGCACCCAAATAAAGCGGTTTTTCGGCCTCTGAATATTCTTTGATATAAGAGCGTGATGTCACAAAGGCATATCCTTTTGATTCATCAAAATAGCCATAATCGCCATAGAGATTGGCTTTCTTAACACTATCGGTAATACACATAGAGCCAAAGGCTTCGCCGAAACGCGCTTTCTGATCGTAGAAAATGGAGTCGCCCACCAAAGTCTTGCTACCGGAATATACTTTGCTGCGATCCAATAGATATGCACGTTCGTTATGCGAATCATAAGTACCACGTGTACCCTCAATGCGATTGGAGTCCGATACTATGGTGGTAGGGCCATCGAAAATACTGATTTTGGTTTTGGTATTATAGAACAAGTGATCTGTATTCATCACATACTTATCGTTCTCCAATTGCACATTAAACCGGAACTCGGCATCATCCGTAGTGGGTCTATACTGACCATAATCCGAGGTGAGTGTATTAAGCGAATCCACAATGGTTCCTCCATCGAAATAATATGCCAAATCCTCATAACGATCATAATCCAAATTATCGGTAAAGAGCGTTGTGTTGCGATTTTCCAAACGCACATCTGTGCGCATCTGGGCTATGCGCTCCATTCCATCATAATAGAGATACTGCGAATAGAAATTCATGGTATCACCCTGAAGCATATGCACATTGCTAAATGCTTCAAATGTCTGCGATTCTTGATTCATGTATGCACTATCGCAAGTCATCACGGCATCACCATGGCGAAAACGCACATTACCAATCAAACGCTGCACATTCGGGTCAAGTGTTTGGTCATAATTCAGAATATCTGCATGCTCTAAAATAATCTTTTTGGCATTCGGATTTTTCTTATACGGCACAGTGGGACGGAGGGGTGAAGTATCCAACTTTCTCCGCTTGACCGGTTTAGTTTTTCTGTGCACGGTATCAACCAATAAAGCAGCATAAATCCGGTCAAAACGACTGATAGCAGCGAGCTCTCCCGAACCCTCTGCCATCCATTGAGCACTCATGCTGATGTATCCCGATAAGAGAACTGATAGCGTGATGAATGCTATGATTAGAGAACGATACCGATAAGGTGTGTGCATGACTGGTTAGTCGTGAATCCAACCGGGATATTTAAAATCACAATTCCGGTACTGTTCATTGATGTATATATAAGTATCCTTTTGTTTATTACGTACCCATTCGTCCAACACCTTTTCGCGCTTGCTTGATAGAGCCATATTCTTGATGGTTCGAAAATCGTTATTTAGGTCGGCTCGGTGTCCATCCGTTTTGCCCTTCAGACTTACGATGGCAATTTCTTCCAATCCCTTTTCGTTGGTCATACGGAAAGGTTTGGATAGGTCTCCTATCTTCATGTTATTCACAACCCGACTCACATCCTGAGGCAGTTCCTCCATCTTGAAATTAGACGAGCCGAAGAAATTGCTTTCACGGTTGCTATTAACCATCAGACCATCATTATTACGTGTATTAGCATCATCCGAAAAACGAAAAGCCGCTTCACCGAATTTGAGTTTGCCATCCACAATGAGATTACGCACAGAATCAATGCGGGACTCGGCTTCGGTCAATTCTTTCTCGGAAATATGCGGACGTTGCAGAATTTGGCGGAAGTTAATCAGGTCGCCACGCTTTTCGATAAGTTGAACAATAAAGAAACCCTCATCAGTT
>CAMFNC010000092.1 GCA_945965245.1 uncultured Porphyromonas sp.
TTTATATATATTATAGGGTTAGTCTTTTCGTAAAGATACAAATCAAAGTGTAAACCAAGCCCAAATACCGATTTTTTCTTTTAGAAAATCACACCAATCAACACATAAAGCCAGTGAGCAAAGATACCGGCCACCAAACCGCCAATGGTGTGTGCGCCAATGGCCTGTGTGATCAGCTTGCGGTAATTGAGCGAGTCCAACATGGCGGTGTGCGTGCTCAAGAAGCCGCTCCAGCACATACCCATGGCCGTGAAAACCGCTACGGCATTACCGTCCAGAATACCTTGCTCCACAAAATTGGGCACCAGACCCAAAGCCGCCCCCACGGCACCGAGGGTGGTGATGGGAAATGCTATCAATCGAGAGTCTTGGAAGCCGAAAAGCCATTGGAAGATAAAGTCCACCTTATCTGCCAAAGCCGGCAGCAGTCCCACACCTTCATACGCCTTACCCAAAAACTCGCCGTTTTCGCCGGCGGGACCATTGGTCAGCATCATCACTGCCGTAGAGATAATCAACACCCCGGGGATGATGGCCATGCCCAAATCCACACCGGTTTTACCACCATCGAGAATTGCATTGAGCATTCGGAGGAAAGCATTCTCTTTGTGCTCCACCTCCACTTCTTCCTCCACATCGGACAAATCCACAGGAGCATTCATATCCGGATATTTCTTCAAAGTAAAGCGTTGCATCAAACGTGTGGAAATCACACTACCCACCAATGCACCTGCCAAACCGACCATTGCACCCGAACCGAAGCCCTGACCGGCCATGAAAATAATTACCACCAACCCCATACCGAAAGCCGTACCAAAGTTGGTAAGCGAGACCAACTGATATTTTTTGAAATAGCGGCAGAATTTACGGTCTTTGGCCAGAGAAATGATGGCAGGGTTATCCGAAAGAAATGTCAGGATACCTCCCAAAGCCGATACACCGGGCAGATTATATACCGGTTTCATCAGCGGACGCAAAATGCGCTCCAGCATATCCACCACATGAAACTCCACCAACAAACTGCCCAAAGCACCGCTCAACACGGTAATACCCATGATATAGAAGACGGTCTCCAGCAGCAGGTGATATGATGTCTGCATGATAGTATTCAACATATTAGGTACACCCATTTGGAGTCCCACATAGCCGAATACGGCAAAAAACAGCACGATGAAACTCACGGCCTCAATCAGTTGCCTTACAAAAGGACGATTTTTACTCATAAATAATGATTTATTGTTTTAGGTTATTTTGAACTCACCCAAGTCCCACGGAATACTTTAATTATGCAATCACGGCTAAGACGATGCAAATTAACTACTATTTTATCATTTCAACAACACAATAAATGTTTTAATCGACTGCGAATTACTCAAAAAAGTATCGGAGGCACAGAAAAGATGCTCAAGATCACTTCAGATGCCCTCCATATATTTTTAATGGTTAGATTTTATTTCCATTATTCAAAAACAAATGGCAAGACTCAAAAGCACAAACACCATTTAATGTGGTATCGTTGGGATTTACCAATGGGAAGTCTGCATCCAATGCCAGCTCTCCTTCAATTGGCGTATTCTATTTTTTAATAATAAATTATTGCGCCCGATGATTAGAAATAAATGCGCGTTCGTTGCTCAAACCGACAGAGTCCGTACAAGCTGAAAGCAACATCTATTCAGAAGCATCTAAAATATTTAGTCACATTCACCCTTGTGGCTTCATGTGCCACCACTTCTTGCGCAATAAACTCGTTTTTGTAAATCATTCGCGTAGAGCGCATTGTGGTGCACCAAAATTTTATGCATAAAATGAATTTGATTTATGCATAAAACGCGCGTAATTTATACATAAAATGAAATCAATTTATGCACAAAAAAACGAAGTCTGTGTTAGAAGAGGGATTATCCCCCCATCAGGGAGGCTATCACACGGCTCAAGAGAATGGGGGCTGTGGATTGTGCTTGGGCGGAGGCATTGTATAAGATGGCAGTTTCGGTTTCGCACAGCATAGGCACATCGTTGGCGCCATCTCCCACCGCCAACCTATTCTCTACTCCACATCGGGCAGAGATCTGGCGCACGTAGGCGGCCTTATCTTCCGGCCCCACCACGGCATCGCTCAATCTTCCGGTCAGTCGGCCTCCGATGATTTCGGGACTTGTGCCCGTAACGCCGCAAAAAGCCGGATAGCGGTGCGCCAAAGCCTCCGAAAAACATCGGAATGCTCCGGACACGATATAGGACGAACAGTTCAATAAAGACAAGACTTGCGCCAAATCCGGTATCACGGGCATATCCTGTGTCAGTGCATCCAATTCGGATACCGGCAGCCCCGTGAGCATGGCCACGCGACAGATAAAACTTTCCGAAAAGGGTACGGCTCCGCTCATGGTCATCAGCGTGAGCCGCCTCATGGTATCATCGGCACACTGGCGCATACCCAACTCTACCATCAGTTCGGTGGCAATGAGCGTATTATCCAAATCGAAAAACGCCACTTGAGGTTTTGAGGCATCGACAGGTCGCAGCACACAGACCGGCTGCTGCCCCTGCAAGGCGATGAGTCGAGGCAGTAGAGCCGTGCGAAGGGCGTGGCGCGATGAGGAAGCCAAACGATAGGTTGCCTTTCCGCGAACCAACGGTTCATAAGTGCACCCGTCCCAAAGGTCGAGTTCCACTACCGTCCGCTCGAATATCGCCACGGTATGTGAGGAAACATCATTATTTATATAAAGGTGAATATCTTCGTTATACGCTTTATTCATAGTGTTACAAAGATATAATCTTTACTTTTGCACAAGATAAATCTATCCATCCAAGTAAATATGTCACGCATCATCCTGATAACCGGTGGACAGCGGTCCGGCAAAAGCACGTATGCAGAATCCATGGCACTGGGGCTTTCGGCGCATCCCATCTATATGGCCACGGCCAAAATCTGGGACGAAGAGTTTGCCGAACGTGTGCACGCTCACCAAGAGCGAAGAGGACCAGAGTGGGTTAATATAGAAGAGGAAAAATATCTGAGTCGCCACAACCGCGAAAGGGCTACCTTTCTGATAGACTGTGTGACGCTGTGGAGTACGAATTTCTTTTTCGAAAACGATAGCGATGTGCAGCAATCGCTCGCACAGCTCCAGGCCGAATTCGATGCCTTTACCGCTCCGGACTCCACTTATATTTTCGTGACCAACGAAATAGGACTGGGTGGAGTTTCCGAAAACACCATACAACGCAGATACACAGACCTTTTGGGCTGGTTCAACCAATATATTGCCGAGCGTGCCGATGAGGTTATCCTCATGATATCCGGCATACCGGTAACCATCAAAACTTCCACTTCATGGTAACATTCAACATCCGAAAGCCGGATCAGAAAATCCGTACAGCCTTAGAATTCAAAAACAACGACCTCACGAAACCCAAAGGTGCCTTGGGGAGATTGGAGGATTTGGCCATACAAATTGGTCTTATCCAACAAACGCTGACTCCGCACCTCTCGAACCCACACAATATACTCTTTGCAGGCGACCACGGTGCTGTGGCAGAAAACATCAGCAAAAGCCCCAAAGAAATCACATGGCAGGTGCTCTACAACTTTGTACAGGGAGGTCAGGGTATCAATTTCCTATGCAATCAGCACGGATTTAAGTTGGTGATTGTGGATGTGGGCGTGGATCATGATTTCGAACTGGATATGCCTATCGTGCATCGAAAGATTGCCTACGGCACCCGAAATTATTGCCACGAGGCTGCCATGAATACCAAGGAAATGGAAATGGCTCTGATGTGCGGTGCCGAGCAAGTTCGGCTGGCATACAACCGAGGATGCAATGTGCTGAGTTTCGGCGAAATGGGTATTACGAATACTTCTGCCTCTGCCATCTGGATGAGTCTTTTTACCGGCATAAACCTTAAACTATGTGTAGGAGCCGGCAGCGGTTTGGACAATGACGGGGTGCGACACAAATATGAAGTGCTAAGAAGTGCCATCAATAGCTTTACCGGCAATCGTGAGGATGCGTGGGAGATTATGCGCTATTTCGGAGGGTTCGAAATGGTGGCAGCCGTGGGGGGTATGATGCAGGCTGCCGAACTGAGCATGGTTATTCTGGTAGATGGTTTCATCATGACGGCTTGTATGCTGGCAGCTTCGCGCATCTATCCCGACATTTTGGATTATGCTGTATTCGGGCATCAAGGAGACGAAACCGGGCACAAGCTGATGCTTGATGCCATGAAAGTCCGTCCGCTGCTGCATCTGGATATGCGCTTGGGAGAAGGCACCGGTGCCGTATGCGCCTACCCCATTGTGGATAGTGCCGTGAGGATGATGTGCGAGATGCGTACCTTCCACAGTGCAGAAATGACCAAATATTTCGAATAATCTTTCACCGCTTTTCATCATGTTTAACGCCCTGCTTGCCGCCCTCATTCTTTACACCCGCCTGCCATTCGGGCGAATTAAACAATTGCCTGCCGAAAGTTTCAGTCGCGCCACCGATTGGTGGCCTTGGGTGGGATTCTTAACAGGCGGACTGCTGGTCGGCGGAGCCTTGTTGGGATTTGCATTGGGGGCAAACAGTTTCGTGATCGCACTCATGGCCATTCTGATGCGATTAATATGCACCGGAGCATTTCACGAAGACGGATTGGCGGATTTCTTCGATGGTTTCGGTGGCGGACACAGCCGCGAGCGCATCTTGGAAATCATGAAAGATTCGCATATCGGCACGTACGGCGTTATTGCGCTCATTCTGTATTTTTTATCTTTTCATCATCTGATAGGGCATTTTGTAGGAGGCTTGCTATTTCTTTGGCTGGCAGACCCCTTGGCCAAAAGTACCGCACTGAGTTTGGTCGTCGGTTTGCCGTATGCACGCAAGGCCGAAGCCGCCAAAACACAAATGATATACAATCCGCCTCACGGCTTGCGCTTGGTGCTTGCACTTTTACCCGGCATAATCGCTTTCGGTATGCTTTTCGCGCTCTTCGGATACTGTGTATTGGGAGGATTACTGCTGATGCTGCTGGTCATGACATTTATTTTTGTTCTGCTTCGCCACAAGCTGAGCGGTTATACGGGCGATTGTTGCGGGGCATCTTTCCTATTGTGCGAATTGACCTTTTACTTCGGCACTTACTTTGCAGGAACGTTTCTATTATAAGCCGATGGATATTTTCTTAATTCGCCACACCACCCCACGGGTCAATCCGGGTATTTGCTACGGGCAAACCGATTTGGATGTGGCAGACACGTTTCTTGAAGAAGCAACTCTGGTGTGTGACCGGCTATCAGCCTGTGGCTCCAACCCCATTGTATATAGCAGCCCGCTGATACGCTGCCGCAAATTGGCAAGCTATTGCGGCTTCGACTCCTCCATACTGGACGCCCGTCTGATGGAAAAGAATTTCGGTGTCTGGGAAATGAAGCCGTGGGATACTATCCGTGGTCCCGAAGCCGAACGATGGTACAATAACTGGACAGAAGTAGCGCCGCCCGATGGGGAGAGTTTGGTGCAACAGTATGAGCGTATGGCAGCCTTTTTCGATGAATTGAAAGTGCGGCATGCCGATTCCAACCGGCCTATTTTTATTTTCACGCACGGAGGCATTCAGACACTTGCGGGGGTATATGCCGGTTTGTATCCGATGGCAGAGTGTTTCGAGCACACCCTGCCCTACGGCAGCCTACTCGCACTCTCATTATAGCATATTTAAGGTAAGCAACGGGCGCATAATCTCCGATAAATACCTATTCGTGAGGATTTCGGATGTTATGCCAACCCATTATATTTGTACATGGACTTTTTAATCCGGTCCGGTCGATGAATATGCAACAGAAAAATACCTATCGCAAGCAGACCAACCGATATGACGATGTGCTCACGGCACGCAAATGGTGGTCATGGATTTATATGCACCTTATTTGGCGTGTGGATGATAATGTCATGACGCGCGAAGTCATGAAGATGATACCGGACGATTTCGGCGGAAAGCTATTGGACGTACCGGTGGGGACGGCTATCTTCACGGCGGCGAAATACGGCACACTGTCCCATGCCCAAATCGTGGGGCTGGACTATTCGAGAGAGATGCTCGCCGTGGCGAAGCAGAGAAAAGAGGCTTGCGAACTGAAAAATCTAACGCTGATACAGGGGGATGTGGGCAATCTGCCTTTCGGAGACGGAAGCTTCGACATCGTGCTTTCGATGAACGGATTTCATGTCTTTCCGGACAAGCGGAAAGCCTTCGATGAAACGTATCGGGTGCTAAGACCTGGTGGCTGTTTCTGCGGCTGTTTCTACGTGAAAGGTGAACGCAAACCCGCCGATTGGCTTGTGCGCCACTTCTTGAACAAAAAAGGATTGTTTCGTCCTCCGCACTTCACATTGGCAGAAGCCTCTACCCTGCTGTCCGATTTGTATGACGGCAATGTCGTACTCCAAAACCATCGGTCAATGCTGATTTTCAAATGTATCAAACCTAATTCATAATCCTATGAGCGTAATCAATTTCACCGATAATGAGTCGGTAACCATGGTGCAGGGAGTGGGCGGTTTATTCTTCTGCCGGGAAACTTGGATGAGCCGCAAGAGTGATTCTCCAACAGAAGAGACCAAGTAACACCTCCAAGCCCTTGGCCCCTCAGGCCGTCAAGGGCTTTTTCATCTATACGCCCTTTTCTTCTTCCACGTAAAAACCATCAAAGAGTTCCGTGAGAATCTGTTGATTGACGAACACCAAGAGCTTTTTCCGTATCTGGTAACCAACCGATTTTCATGAAAGAGAGTGTGCTATTCCAATACGACAATTACGAAATCACCGGCTTCGGGGAAGGTATTCCACCTTCCTGTATAGTACCCTACGAGGAAGTGATGCCTTTTCTCCTGGCAAGCGACCTAATCAAATAAACAAACAACTCTTCTCTCCAAAATAATAAACCCCGAAAGTCTAGAATCTACTTTCGGGGTTTATTGTACTTGCCGAGAAATGGTATATTTACTCCGAAGGGGCAATGTAGGTTTCGAATGCTTTATTGGTTATAACTCGGTAACCATCCCCTTGCTCATTGCTCACAATAAGCAGATATGCCACGTTCGGGAACCGGGCTATCAACTCATCCGCCCGGGCAGAACCAACCACCATCAAGGCGGTGGCCAAGCCATCTGCCGTCATACAGTCTGGAGCTATCACCGTTGCGCTGAGCACATCCGTCTGCACCGGTCGTCCGCTGATAGGGTCGATGGTGTGCCCCATGCGGCGATTGTCTATCATCTTATAATTGCGATAATTACCGGAGGTAGCCAAGCCGCCTTTACCTGTCAGCATAATCACCATTTCGATTTCTTGCTCCAGTCCTGTGGAGTCCGGCAGCGGTTTATTGATGCCCACATGCCATGCTTCGCCTTTAGGATTTACCCCATCAAAAGCCATTTCTCCGCCTATTTCCACCAGATAATTTCGGATACCGTCTTGCAGCAGCCGCTCTGCCACCATGTCGGTGCAGTAGCCTTTGCTGATGGAACTAAGGTCAATTTTCATCCGTTCGTCGGCCTTGGTAATGCGTCCGGGTTCGGATGTTATCATTTGATAGCCGATAAAGGTTTTAAGGCTGTCGATAACCGACTGCGTAACGTTCACACTCTGTTCGAAACCGAAGCCCCAGGCATTGATAAGCGGTGAGCAAGTCACATCATACGCTCCGCCCGTAGCACGTGAAATATCGAACGAACGGCGCAGAATGGTATCGAGTATGGCATTCGATTCTTCGGATAGATTATTATTGATACGTGCCAACAGGCTGGTGGTATCAAAAGGATTGGCAGCATGATTGAAAACCTCGAATACCGAGTCAATAGCACTCTCCATCCCCTGCGCACCTTGATAGGTGATGTGGTAATATGTATGGAAGCGTTCACCACTGATTTTATAATACTCTGCTTCGGTTTGTCCTTTCCCAATGCATGAGCCGAAGAAAAACGGCACCAAGCACAGCACACTAAAGAACGAAATGACAATGCGTTTCATATCTTTCAAAGTTTGTTGTATTTGACGATTTCATTCAATGTCTTGCGCGGAGTGCGATTGGGCTTCAATCGGGCTTCATCGGCATAACCAATGGCCAAAATGGAGACAGCTTCACGATGAGTGGGGATATCGAACAACTCTCGGCACTTCTCTTGGTCGAAAGCGCACACCCAGGTAGATGCCAACCCCAAGCTATGAGCCATCAGCATCATTTGCGTAACGGCTATGGAGGTATCTATATCCACAGAATCGCCGGATGAACGGCTCCAAGCCTCCCGGTGATCGCCGATAACCACGATATGAAGCATGGCCTCGCCAAACCAACTGCGTTCATAGCAGGAACTTAGTTTTTGGCGAGCATCCTCTTCATTGATAACCAAAAAAGTCCATGGCTGCAAATTGCAAGCGGATGGGGCTATTCGACCCGCTTCCAGAATTTGTTGCAACTTTTCTTCTTCCACAACATTCGGCAGGAATGCACGCACCGACCGACGTTGCCTCATCAATTCCAATAAATCCATAATTCAAATTTCTTTATCCACAATATAATTATTGCGGTTTGGGTTCTGGCGACTCATCATTTCGGTGATAAATCCGGTGACAAAGAACTGCGTGCCCAAAATCATAGCAGTAAGTGCAATAAAAAAATAGGGACGGTCTGTGACCAACGGAGCAGGGGTATGCAAAATCAAGGCAAAGAGTTTATTAAAGAGCACTACTGCTAAAGCTATAAATCCGATAATAAACATGAGTGAACCACCCAAGCCGAAAAAATGCATTGGCTTACGTCCGAACTTGCTGATAAACCAGAGTGTGATCAAGTCAAGATACCCGTTTACGAACCGGCTCATTCCAAACTTACTGGAGCCGTACTTGCGTGCCTGATGGTGTACCACCTTTTCACCAATATGTGTATAGCCGGCATTTTTGGCCAAATAGGGGATATAGCGATGCATATCATTGTATAGTTCGATGTCGCGAACCACCTCATGCCGATAAGCCTTCAAACCACAATTGAAATCATGCAGGTTATGGATACCCGAAAGTTTACGTGCCGTGGCATTGAATAGTTTACTGGGAATATTTTTACTCAGCACCGGATCATAGCGTTTCTTTTTCCAGCCGCTCACAAGGTCATAGCCCTCCTCCGTAATCATCCGATAAAGTTCGGGGATTTCATCGGGACTGTCTTGCAGGTCGGCGTCCATAGTAATAACCACACTTCCTCTGGCACGGGCAAATCCACATTGCAGCCCCGGCGATTTGCCGTAATTCATCCGAAAACGCAAGGCATGGATGTACGGATTTTGCCGTTTCAATTCTTCAATCACATGCCACGAATCGTCGTGACTGCCATCATCCACAAAGATGATTTCGTATGAAAAGCCATTCACCTCCATCACATGCCTAATCCATGCCTCCAATTCAGGCAAAGACTCGGCTTCGTTGTATAGCGGAATGACTACGGATATGTCACACATATAGCGGATATGAGTTTAGTTTTCATTGGTAATTTCGAGAGCCGGTCGGCGCAAAATCAGCGCACAGATAATAGAAACGATGGCGCCCCAAAACACATTCATGGAAAGGTCGTTCCACACCCGCGAGATGGGCTTGACCGCCATAAACTCCTGTAAGATGGTATTCCAATCCTTACCACCCGTCATCTGGAGCATCAGTTCGCGTATACCGGGCTGACGAAGCGTCTGATCTATTTGAGCGGAAAAAGCTATCATCTGATCCGGCAGAAGGAATGCATGGTAATAATAATGAGATACTGATACGAGAATAGATGCAAAAATAAAAAGCGACATACCGTATTGCCAACCATGAAACACACTGAAACTGCTTCGAGGCGAGACTACCCGATCCCGATAATTGCGAATTTGCCGATATACGACAAACGGCACCACAGCGGTAAGCAATAAATATAGCATACCCAAAAGAGGAAATCTCAATGTATAGAATACACAGAAGTATTTGAGAATGAAATACAAACCCAAATAGAGCCCGGCATGTGCACTATGGGCAAGAAGTTTGCCTTTATCTTCGATTTGAACCATTTTTATATAGAATATTGATGGGGCTAAACATTTGTGTGTATGTGCTTAGCGTATTCAAAGATAGCACATTCGCCCCACAGCACAATATATGCTCTTCCCATCCCAATACTTTTGCGAAGCCTATGCTCTATATGTTGGCCGTTTACACGATAGTATTCTCATAAAAAGCCCAAACCAAATAATACGCCGGCTCTATCTGCCAATGCATCCGAAGAGTGTACACCCGGCTCTGCCATTCGTATTCCAAAAGCCAATCCGAACCGGATTGAGTATCCATATCTGCCTGCCATTCCGCCAGAGTAAAATGTAGAAGAGAAGCATCCGGCGGAGAAAAGATTTTGAATGCGGCCTCCTTGGCACACCAAATCAAATGCAGCAAATCCTCTTGTTTCTGCTCGGAATAATTATGAAGCCACCTCAATTCGGCTTCATTTACATACTTATGTTTGATTTTATGCACAGCTCTGCCCTTGCGTTCTATATCCACCCCCGGCAAACTGCCATCCATCGTACACAACAAAGCCAATATCCGATTGCTGTGCGAAATGCTGATATGAATATTCGGAGTTTGCCCAAGAAAAGGCTTGCCGGTGGATGTATGTTCTATGAGTTGCGGAAACGGCATGCCTCTACGCCGCAAAAAATCATTCACGGCTTCTTGTGCCGTGCGCCGTTCCGACTCCCGTGGACTTTCTGCAGCCAGAGTTACTATCGGCAGCAACATCGGTTCGTGGTTCATGCCTTGGCAATGCTCCAGCCGGCAGGAGGCATCAGTTTAAGTTCCTCTATGCGGAAGCGGTCGGTTTTGGTGGCAGTAAACTTCCAGCCCTCCGTGGTTACAATATCTCCCGTGCGAACCAAATCCTGTTTGATTTCCATCATCAGCCCACCCAGCGTATCCACATCCTGCTCGTACTCGCCAAAAGCTCCCTCTTCGAGGTGTAAAGCTCGCAAAGCATCATTAATGGAAGTTTTCGCTTGAAATAGGTAACTACCATCAGGCTGCAATTTATAGAGTGGCTCCACTTCGTCATACTCATCCGAAATATCGCCCAAAATTTCCTCCAAAATATCCTCCAAAGTAATGATACCCGATGTGCCTCCATATTCATCTACTACAATGGAAATATGAATATGATTGGCGCGAAACTCTTCCAAAAGGTCATCCAAACGTTTGTTCTCCGGCACAAAATACGCCTTGCGAATCAACTTCTTCCATTCAAAATCCGCATCTTGATCTTTATAGGGAATCAAATCCTTGATATACAGAATACCCTGGATATTATCCTCCGTATTTTCAAACACCGGGATGCGCGAATAACCGGACTCCAATGCTTCCGATAACATTTTATGAAAATTCCAAGCCACATCCACAGATACCATATCAATGCGACGCACCATGATATCCGAAGCCGTTTTATTGGAAAACTTCACTATCTCGGTGAGCAAACGTTTCTCTCCCTGGCTCTCATCCCCTATCAGACTAACGGCATCCGAAAGATCTTTGACGGAAATATTGTATTGACCGCCCGGGATGGAGCCTGTAACGGCAGCAGACGAACGGACCAAAAAGCCCGAAAACGGACGCAACAAACGGCTCACGACCTTCATACCCGGAGCCGAAAAACGACTAAAAGCAAGTGGTTTGCGCTGCGCATACACTTTGGGGATAATTTCACCGAAAAGCAACAAAAGCGAAGTAAGCAATACCGTTTGAATCACAAAGCCCACAATGGGTGCCTGACTGAAATCGAACAGATGCCCAAATGCATAGGCCGTAAGGATAACGATGGCCACATTAACCAAATTATTGCCAATCAGAATGGTAGCCAAAAGTCGTTCCGGATTGCAGAGCAAACGAAGCAAAACTGTATCAGTTTCGTTTTTTTCTTCCTTCACCTCTTCAATTTCCTGTGGAGAAAGAGAGAAAAAAGCCACTTCGGAAGACGACATATACCCCGAAAGCAATAGCAAAATCAGTGTAACACCAAGTGTCACAATCACCTCCACCGAAAGGGGATAAACAGATACTTGACTAAAGAGAGATACAAATGACATATATCAAAAGATAAGGAGATTAAAAAGGTTCGCTATCTGCATCGGGAGCAAATCGCTCCCAATTCAAATCGTCCAAACTCTGGTCGTGCTTAGGCTCCGAAGAGTTAGGAACAGCCGAACCAGCCACAAAGAACAGTTTATCCGCCACGATCTCTGCAATCTGTCGGGTCCATCCCTGCTTATCCGTATAAGAGCGATAGCGCAGCCTGCCTTCCACACCCAGAGCCATTCCTTTGTGTACATATTTTTCCACCCATCGAGCACGCTCATTGGTAGCCACTATGCGATGCCAATCCGTTTGCCCTTCCACCAAACGGCCATCCGATGCTGTATAAGATTGGAAACTGGTGGCCAACGAAAAATCGGCTATTGTGAAGTTATGGTCCGGATAACGCACATCCGGTTCGGCTCCCACAAAGCCCATCAAGATAATTCTATTGTATGACATCGTAACTCATGCGTAAAAACTGTATCAGAGCAAAGGTAACAAAACTGATGCGATTTGTGGTGTACTGAAATTTATGCATAAAATGAATTTAATCTATGCATAAAACGCGCGCAATTTATACATAAAATGAAATCAAAATATGCATGTTTTTTCAGCACACCACATTGCCCTCTACAACAAGGTGTTAGCATGGTTCGGGAAAATGCTCCGAAATCAGACCGGCAATAGCAATTTATAGCCCACGCCGCGCACATTGAGAATACTGACAGCGGTATCGCGACTCAAATAATCACGCAGATGGGAAATGAATACATGCAGGCTGCGCCGGTTATACATATCATCATCGCCCCACAAATCCAACAATAATTGCTGCGACTCCACCACTGTACCCGACCGCGACGCCAAAGCCCACAGCAATTCGCTCTCCCGATGCGACAGCTGCATCGGCTCGGCATCGGCATAACACAAAAGCTGTTCGTTGCGGCGCAGCACATATTTTCCCAACTCTATTGCTTCGGTCGGAAGAGGTTCGGCACAATAACTGCGCCGAGCCAGCACCCGAATGCGGGCTTCCAACTCGCGTACACTGAATGGCTTGCGCATATAATCATCAGCTCCCACGTCAAATCCGCGCAATACGTCGTCGGTATGGGTGCGTGCCGTAAGGAAGATAATGGGCGTATCGGCATCCTCTCGGCGTATGCGCTGCACCAAACTGAAGCCATCCAGTCGGGGCATCATCACATCCACTATCATCACATCGGGACGCTCGTGGCAATATGCCTTCCATGCCGCTTCGCCATCGGATGCGATGCGCAGGGTGATACCGCGCTGCCCCAATGCATCCACCAATATGAGTGCCAATGTATTTTCGTCTTCTGCCAGCAATGCTTGTATCGTTTTCATATCAATTGCGGAAATAAAGTGTAAAGGTACTGCCCTGCCCCGGCATACTTTTCACAGTGATACGGCCTCCATAAGCCCGCATCAGGTCATATGCATAGCTCAAGCCCAAACCATAACCGCGCACGCTCTGCACATCGCCTTCCGGTACACGGTAAAAGCGATCGAATATATACGGAATAGCTTCGGGGGGTATGCCTCTGCCATGGTCTGTAACCGAAAGGGTCACCAAGTTATGAGCATGCGCCACGGCACAGACCTCTATCTGAACCGGCGGTGCAGAATATTTGATGGCATTATCCATCAGCACCTGCACCACAGCACATAAATCATCCGCCTGCATTCGCACAGATATATCGTCAGGCACATCCACTGTCAGGCTGTCGTGAGGAACCATGCGCACACGGCAATCATCCCAAACAGATTGCAACGCCCGCGATAACCGAAGTACGGCATTGGGATCGGGCAGATGACGAATGCGCCCCAAGGAGAGAATGCGATTAATCAGTTCGTCCAGCTCTTGGAGCTTTTGGCCGATAATGCTCAAATGGTCCGGATTTGCCGTTTCGTTTTCGGTTCGATTGTCTGCAAGCACTTCCTGCGCTGCCATGGCCACAGCCAGAGGGGTTTTCAGCTCATGGGTGATATTGTGCACGAAATTCTGCTCCATCTCCTTGATTTGCTGCATCCTGCGGAGTATGCGCAGGAAATAAAACAAAGCAAAAGCCGTGAGCAAAATGGTGAAAAGCGAGAAGGCCATCAGTCCGCTCATGCGCATCCATACCAAGCGATTCATATCGGTCACTTGCAGATAATAAGCCATCCGGCGACTCATTTCATACGGATAAAGAAAATCCGAACCTTCGGACGAAATCCATATAGAGGCAATCTGACGAGTAAAACCGGATTGGGCTGGTGGCAGATGCTTATGCTTGTGATCTTGACTCCAGAGTGTTTTTTGAAATAACGGAATGGGAATAAAGGAGGCGGAGTCTATTGTTTCCGGCAGTTCTTCATTGAGTTTCAGCCGATACAAATGATAGGGCAACCCTATCCGGTGCTCGGCCAGCGATACAGCCAAGAGGCTGTCCACACGCTCCATAGAAATATCATACAACGCATCCAGACCGGAATGGATGCCACGAAATGTCAATTGTGCCATGGCATGGTATTCCTCCGGACGTTTCATGCCACGCACCATAGTTTGCAGAGTATCTGCCAAGCTATCCGCCGAGTAGCGCACACTTACGCTGCCTTTCATTTTCGAAGAAGTCATGCCGGCATCCACGGTCATCGTGCCGTGTTCGATTTTTTCAAGCTGTTTGATTTCTTGCATACGGATGGATAAATCGGTATAATCTGCCAATTGCAGACATTCTGCGATTTCTTCTTGCAGGAGTGCCTTTTCGGTGGCAAACCGCTGCCACAGACCGAAGCTCTGATAGATAATCAGAAAAAGCAATGTGACTGCCGACAAAATGGATATAATCTGTTGGGGTTTCATAGAAACGAATGGATAAGTCTATAAAGTTATCACATACAGAACATATATCCGAGATGCCATCAGCGCACAGCATCATATCGGTGCAAATCAAGGTCATTCGTACTGTGGCGCTGGCTGCCACCCAATGAATAGGTAAAGCGCAAAGCGAAGTGAGGTTTATATGGTAATACACGCATATTGCTCCACTGCCGTCCTTCGCGCACTTCCATATACTTGCCCGATGTGCCCAGTATATCATCCACACGCAAGTTCAACTTGGCTCTACCTCCTGCCCAACTATACGTCACTCCGGCAGAAATAATCCCGGAGGGATGAATGACAAACAAACCCTGGCGGGCGCGGCTATGAGCCGAAGCGTCCAGATGCCACTGCAAAGTTGGCAATACGGGCAACGCATAGTCCACTGCCACCGAAGCAAAGGCAAAAAGTCCGCGCGTGGTCAAATCTATTTCATGGAAATGGCTGAAACGCTGCTCCTCCCAACTGACCATCAAATTGGGGGTGATACCCAATGTGGGTAACGCGGTCGGTCGTATGGGGGTATTGAGTTGCAATCCACTGTATCGGGTATAATCGAAATTGACATATTGGAATTGTGTCTGCCATATATCGCCTCGCTGATACGGCATCTGGCGCATATCGTTTCGGGTATGATTCATAAAGGCGGTAAGGGTATGTCGGCGATTAAAGATGTATTGCATAGCCACATTGTAATATCGGGCAGGCTTCAATTGCGGATTACCCAATATGACAGCATATGGGCCGAGGTAATCCATGGATGCGTTCATATAATCATAATTGGGATAGTTACGTCCGCTCTGCACACTCAGCACCACGATGTTATCGGCATTGGCGTGCCACTGTGCCGTAAGACCGGGCAGCAAATCCCAATGGGGTACATGCTTCGATTGGTCTGAATGGGTCAGTCGGTAATACTCCATTGCCAACGATGCGTCCACACTCCATTCGGGTGCCGGCTGCCAAGTGACACCACTCCAAACACCTCCGGTCAGTTCCGTTGTGGTTTGCTCAAAGGGAGTGGATGCAGAGCCGGTTATGAGTTCACTCCGGGTGACCAATCGGCTCCACTGTCCGCTGACACCATAACGCAGATGCACCTGCCCCAACGGAATGGGAGAACGGCTGATTTTTCCGCCCAACGTATTGACCGATAATATAGCTTCATTCCGACTGTCGGTAAATCCGAATACAGACTCCGTAACCGTCATCTCCGATTGCTTGTTATGACGAGCTGCGGTATAATAGAGTGCAGCCTCCAATACATTTTTGCGCTCCCAATCCAATCCCACATAATGCAATCTGTGACGTGAATTGAAATCAGTTTCTGACGGCAAAGCCAACGAACCGTCCGTCTGAAAAGATGACTGATGCGAAGTATGAGAACGATGCACATCGCCATAATAGCGAAGTCGCCAGCTATCGGCATCGTTAGGGCGATAAGAAGATGCGGTATATAAAGTCACTTGAGGGGTGCTGCCTATGCTACGGTCTTGCTGTTCGAAATGACGTCGGTGACCCGTAAACAATGTATGACGCATCTCTTGGTCTTCGCCCATTCGATGTCTATTCCACGGCTTGGCTTCCAAATTACATTCCCACTGCCATTGCTTGCGATGAATGTAAAGGTTCAGTCCGGCATTGGCATTGAGCCATCGCTCATAACCCAATCCCAATGATGCCATGCCCTGTATGAAAGGTTCGGTTTTGGGAGACATTTCTTTAAGAATGATATTGACAGCAGCTCCTTTTACTCCGGTTTCTGGCGGTGCAGCATACATCAGCTCGGTGCGAGCCAATCGCTCCAAAGGCATGGTTTTGAGCAAAGCGACAATCTGCTCCTGCGGCATTCCATTGGTTTTGCCATTCAGAAGGAAAGAGAAAGCATTGGCACCCGACAGCTTCACGACATCGTCCGATCTGTACATACCGGGCATATAAGCCAAGGCTTCGTAAATGGTGGTCACGCCATGATTGGCTACGAGTGCAGGCAAATCGACCTGAAGCCTGCCTCGCTCCAAACGTATCAGTTTGGGGCGAGCCGTTACTGTCACTTCTTCCAACCGATAATGTCGGGCAACGGAGTCTAATCGAACTGTGGCTATAGAGTCCGCCATCGGCGTTTGCGCCTGCATCGAAAAAGCCGTAAGCAATATGATTGCCGATAAGATCGGTCGCCAAAAAGGGAATAGATTATTTTTCATCTTGACAACAGCGCATTTAAGCACGCTTCGATGCAAAAATAATCTATCCACTCGGCTAAAAGCCTTATGCCAAACTTACAAAGTCTTAAATAGGCTTACGGTGGGGATATTATCAATCCGTCAGCCACGGTTCGCACGCCATAGCGGCGCAAAATACGCCGCTGCACCACTGCCTCGCCGCTGATGGGAGCACCACTGCCATACAATATAGAAAAACGACTATGGCAAATGGGACAAACCGCCTCCAGTCCATCAATTTGCAAATGCTTCTGAGTGCCGGGATGAGCCATCGGGCAAGCTCTGTCATAAACATGAAATGTATTGGGATTCTCCAACGCATGCACCACAATCAATCCTCCCACTCCCACCGACTCGCCTGCGGTTTGTGCCTGCTCCACCACAACGATTCCGCCCGGTTCCCAAAGAGCATCGAAGCGTGCATCCATCCGATGAATGTGCATGTAGACAGGCGCAGGGGGCAAAACATCGGGTGCCGGCTCATGAGCACCATCACATGAAAAAACAACGGCTGCCCAACAGGCAACCGTTATCAAGATAGTTACCGCTCTCATCTGCCGATTTGGCTTGGATTTACTGCGATAGAGGTAATACATAGAAATTTTATTGATAAGGTATCATGGATAGCATCGTAGCCATTTGATTGACCATATCTTTGAGTTTACCGCCCAACATGGAGCGCAACATCATATTCAAAT
Organism: uncultured Porphyromonas sp.; assembly: GCA_945965245.1. Classification (GTDB taxonomy): domain Bacteria; phylum Bacteroidota; class Bacteroidia; order Bacteroidales; family Porphyromonadaceae; genus Porphyromonas. The sequence continues at coordinate 17,946 of CAMFNC010000092.1, forward strand.
CGGCATGAAGTGTCAGGCGCAGACGTGTATCGCCTTGATTCGGCTCCAATAACTGTATCCAGGCATTGGCTTTCACGGGAAAGTTTACCGTTTCCAATTTGATAGTCTTATTTTCCTCACGCTCCACAATGTGGAGTTGCATCTTACCAGCTCCAGGGATTATCACGGCCAGATTATCGGCATCGATGGCTTCGATTTGAAGACCTTTGTCTTGGGGAATGCGGTCTGCCATGGCACGCACATGAGTCAAATCACTCAGAGTGCCATAGACCGCCGTGCGGTCTGCATTGATTTGCTTAATATCGCTAACGTATTCTGTCATATTCTAATAATTATACTGCGAATAGGAGACTATCCTTTCCAATTGGCGGGGTCCAAACGCCACTCTTTCAGCATCTCCACATCGGCAGATGTAATATAGCCGGTATACAAAGCTTCTTCGATGACTGCATTGTAATTGCTCAATGTGGTGAGCTGTACCTTGGCTTTCTTAAAGGCTTCTTCGGCTTCGGCAAATCCGTGCGTATAGATGGCCAGCATGCCCAGCACCTTGCAACCGAAATTACGAACAGCCTCCACAGCACGCAGACTGCTGCCACCCGTAGAGATGAGGTCTTCGATAACGACCACATTGCTACCGGGTTTCAATTCTCCTTCTATTAAATTCTCCAACCCATGGTCTTTGGGAGTGGAGCGGATATATACGAAAGGCAATCCCAGCAAATCGGCTACCAAAGCACCCTGTGCAATGGCACCAGTGGCCACACCGGCAATACCGTCCACATTCGGATACTTCTCAGAGATAATGCGTGCCAACTCAATTTTGATGAAAGAGCGAATTTCGGGATATGAAAGTGTTTTTCTATTGTCGCAGTAAATGGGCGACTTCCACCCGGAAGCCCAAGTAAAGGGATTGTTGGGTTGTAACTTTACGGCCTTGGCTTCTATCAGTTTCTTAGCCACTAACTTTTCCAGTGCTTTCATTTCTTTTGATTTTTTACGAGGTTTATATCTGTATCATAGGTTCATCTGATAATCGTCGGCATCCGGCAATACAGGAAACTTGGCTCTGAAATTATGCAATACGGTATAATCCGCAGCGGTTTCCACCAGAGTTTCTTCATTTTCTTGGACTTGCTGCTGCACGATACCACGCGCATCAACGAGCATGGAGTCGCCAACATATTGCAATCTGCCCATATCGGTGCCCACTCTATTCACACCCACCACATAACATTGATTTTCTATGGCTCGGGCTTTGAGTAGCGTAATCCAAGCATCGCGCCGGGGTTTAGGCCAATTGGCCACCACTAAGAGGATATCGTATGCATCGGCCGCATGATTGCGACACCAAATGGGAAAGCGCAAATCATAGCAAATAATCGGCCGGATGCGCCATCCCAAGTAATGCCACACCACACTTTCGCGTGTCACCTGCATGGTGGTATGCTCCCTGGCAGGGCGAAAAAGATGGCGTTTGTCTTGGAATTGAGGCGTTTGGTTGGGAGCTATCAGGAAGGCGCGATTGTAACACAACCCCTTTTCCTTGACCGCTACGCTCCCGGCAAGTGCTACGCCGTAACGTTCTGCCAACTCTTGAAATTGCTCAAATATATGCTCATCCTGTCCTCCACTCAAATCATGGAAAATTTCCTCACACATTTGGAAGCCAGTGGTAGCCATTTCCGGGAAAACCAACAAATCGGCCTTGCCGGATGCTTGGGCAGCCAGCTGCTCCATCTTGCGGAGATTGGCGGAAACATCCGCCCACACCATATCCATTTGAGCCAAAGCTATGCGAAGAGTCGTCTGCATTATCATCAATCCAAAGATGCGAATTTATGAGGGTAGCGAGCCTGATTGGCCGAATAGCGAGAGCGAATGGCCAACAAATCGGCCTCCACATCGTCGGTGGGCATAAATGTATCAAATATTCCCACACGCTTACGACCGTAATCTATCACTGCCAATTGGATGGGCACGCCGGCTCCCTTGGCTATATACCAGAAGCCCTTATGCCAATGGTCTATTCGGCGACGGTTTCCTTCGGGAGTAATGGCTATATGTCGGTCTTTTCCCCTATTGAAAAACTGCTGCACGCGCTTTACGGTGGAGCCTTTTTTGCTGCGATCAATGGGCACTCCCCCCATAGCTTTGAGCAAAATTCCCAAGGGGAAGAAAAACCATTCACGTTTCATCAAAAAACCAGCATGACGACCTTTAGCCCAATAATAGAGCTTACCGATAAAAAAGTCGGTGTTGCTGGTATGCGGAGCCACACAAATCACACTGCTTTTGGGTCGCGGTTGTTTGATATCCAACAGCGTCCATCCCATGCGATGCAGAAGCCAAAAAGAAAAATTACGAAGCAAAATTCTATCTTGTTTTAGTAGGATTATTTACCCGAAGCAGCAGATATCTCATTCATTTCGGCAAACATTTCGTCCACCTGATTGGCCATTTGAGCACGCAGATTTCGATAGTAGGCTTGCACTAATTGGGGATTGTCTTTGCCATCGGGATGACCGGCACGCAAGATACTTTCATCTATCCATTCCAATACGCGGTTCAGGATTAAATCCACATCTTTTATTTGTTCTGGTTTAACAATTCCTCGCAGATAAAATGCGGCATCGAAAAGGTCGGCACCCACGTATTCAATCTCTCGTTTCAAATGCTTTATACTTGCCATAATCTTAAAAATTACATGGTTATTATTATGCTGTTATACAAAGATAAAAAAAACAGCGATTGCAAAAGTCGTAATCGCTTATAAATCAATGATTGTGGATTATGGATGGACAAAGAAAGAGAAATTGACCGCACCATATTCCCTATGTTCTGCAAACCAAGGATGCCCGGAGAAGTTGTAGCTATCGGGATGCTCCAGCACAAACACTCCGCCCGGAGCCAGCAATCCATCCTCACCCTCTCGATCATTGCCCAGCACCATCTGTGGCAATTTTTCCAGCCAGGGTAATTTATACGGAGGGTCTGCAAAAATAAAATCGAAACTCATGGGAACCACAGCTATGCAATTGGGCAAATATTTCCCCACATCCGAGCGCACCAGCGTGAAATGATGCTGCTCGTCCAATTTCTCTACCACATTGGCAATAAAAAGGGCATGCTCACGACGCATCTCCACCGAGGTTACATGAGCGCAACCTCTGGACAATAACTCTATCGTGATGCTGCCGGTGCCGGCAAAAAGATCCAAAGCACGACATCCTTCCCACTCCACAAATTGGGGTAGTACGTTGAACAGATTTTCTTTGGCAAAATCCGTGGTCGGACGGGCAGTGAATGTTTTGGGCACATCGAACCGGCGTCGCTTATGTATTCCTCCGATAATCCTCATAAAACATCATTAGACAAAACTCGATAAGGAGAACAATCTATCCGACACACATAATGCGACATGATTTCTTTCAACTCCTCTGCCACAGCAGGAAAATTCAAAGCAGTGTAATCTGCTTCGGTATGGTCGGGATATTGTATTTCCAACGCATCTACTTCGCCCTGCAAACCTAATCGCTCCCATATTGTAAAGAGATAGAAAACCAGTTCGTCCACCAATTCCGTCTGACTGATGGGATGAGTATAGGTGATGGTATTGCCATATTCCGTATGTCCGAGGTGGAGCATGATCATATCCGCAGCCGTCGGACGCAAGAGCAAAGCAAGCACTTTATGATTTCGCTGCAAAGAAAGTCGGCTCAATGCCCGAAGTGGCGGCACAAAAGTGGGTATGAACTCCAAAGGAAGCAACGTGCGCCGAAGAAACGAAGTCAAATCCTTATTCCACCGAAGTACTAATGTATGTCCCGCATCGGGCAATCGATAAGAAAGCGTGGTTGAAGGCGTTACAACTCCCAATTCATTGGTAGGCGCATCGGATACGGAATCCAACCACAGCCCGCTTCTACCCTCTTCATATAATTCGGAAGGCACTATAGACCAAGCATCCGGCTCATAATAGACTTTAACGGCACAATAAGGTTTGCATAGATTGGGATGCCTGAAAAAAAGTTCCTGAAACGCCTCCGCCTCCGTAGCATATCCGGCCTCGGTATAAT
>CAMFNC010000093.1 GCA_945965245.1 uncultured Porphyromonas sp.
CAGCAATGATGCCCACACACAATTTGCATCCAACAGAGAGATACCCGATGGATGGGAAGGTATGGATATCGGTCCCGAAAGCATGAAAATTTTTACTGATATAATTATGCAGTCCAAGACCATTCTGTGGAATGGCCCCACGGGCGTATTCGAGTTTGAGAACTTTACCCAAGGCTCACGCTCCGTGGCCGAAGCCATAGCCCGAGCCACTGAACAGGGCGCATTCTCACTGGTGGGTGGAGGTGACAGTGTAGCCTGCGTCAATAAATTCGGATTGGCCGACAAGATGAGCTACGTGAGCACCGGAGGAGGTGCCCTGTTGGAAGCCATCGAAGGCAAAACACTCCCGGGTATTGCTGCCATTGAGGAGTAAAAATACCAATCAAACGACCCATTCAAAAGTCCTAAGGGTGTCGCACGGAATCGTTCCGTCGACACCCTTTTTCATACCTGTTAACATGAAAGTGTTACAATGCTTGCGCCACATACCACCTCCTTCACATTCACCTTGCGAACTTCATGTGCCACCTCCTCGAAAGGAGAAATTCACTGGCTTGTGGTGCACTATTGTACTACATCATATTCAAAAGGGAGAACAGCCACAAGGCCATTCTCCCTTGCTTTTGTCTTGCAGTTTATTCCATGCTTACATCCGCTTGAGCAGTTCACGTGCTTGTTCTGCTCCCCAATGAGGGGCATAAGCAGGCTGCACAACGATCTTATCATACAGCTCCACGCTACGCTCCAAAAAGGGCTTGGCTTTAGTTTTGCCACCACCAAACGACTCGAGCGTATTCATCAGCGTCTGACCGCGCAGGAAATAAATGCGCGGATTGCTGTCGTTGTTCTTCAAAGCTATCTCCAATTGCTTATCCGCTTCGGCTCCCCATTGCATCCAGCGTTCTTGAGGATTGACAATGAGCCTTGCCGTGGCCATAAGACTGCGCAGACAAGCTATTTCCGAGGCATCGCCCTGCTTCTGTTCGGCCAATTGTAAGAAATGTTCGGCATCGGCACATAATTCATCGGCACGTTCGGACTGCCTCAAAGCCATAATCACACGACCGTATGCAGCATAGTATGCAGCCATCCAATCGGATTGTGGCACCTTGGCCATGCGGTCGAATTCGGCTACTATGGGTTGCCAATTTTTTACTTCTGTTTTATCCAGAAGACTTACTTTTTCGTTCATTAAGCGGTCATATTCGTTAAGATCTTGGGCTTGGGAAGACCCTATCGACAAGCCCACAATCATCAAGCCCATGATAAGGGCGGCGATTCGATTTACTTTCATCAGTTGTTCAATTTTAAGTCGGTATTCAATATTTCGTTTCTGCGATCCACTCCGAGATTGAGGAACAGACCAATCATATAAAACTGCGGATACGGTGAGCTAATGCGCACCGATGGATAGACACCATTCACCGGACTGCGGGCAAAGCGAAAGCCGTATGTGGGATTGGAATTGAAGAGGTTGTGTGCACTAAGTACCAATACTCCTGACCATCTGCCGCGCCTGAACGGATAATTGTACGACGCACTCATATTCCAATTAGAGGGTGTTCGGGCATTCATGTAGGCCTCACCTGTGCGATTGGGGTCATGATAGCTCATGCCGGTGCGCCACGTGAAAGACACATTGAAAAGCGAAGTGATGGGTGCACACCAATACTTGAGCACGACAGAAGCAGTATGCCGAGCTGTGAAATCGGGTTGCTCCATCCGAGCGGAATACAACGAAGTACGCCGTGCATCCGCATAGGAATACGAAAGCCAATGCTCCACATTCGGTATCAGCCCTTCGGCTTTCCAAAAGAAGTCCAAACCACGTGCATACCCTTTGCCATCCTGCGCCCATCGGTCATTGAGATAGAAAGGGAGTTGCCGGTATGTCTTATCATAAAGTTGCAAACGCAGAATTTGATTTTTTCGCGGTCTCCACTCATACGTCAGATTATACTGGTCGGATAGACTTCGCTTTTGGGGCATCATCCCAAGGAGGATATACCGCTCATCCGATGCTGCATATCTGCCGGCATCTAATGTAATGGTATGACCGCGCCACAATTTCTGCGTGAAATCCACCCGTGGCAGTAACACCCACCGCCTATCCAGTGAATGGTCATATTCGGCACGCAGACCGGCGGTGATGCCGCCTCTGCGCCACGGACCGACCGATGCTTCGGCATAAGCTGCCGCTTCCGATTGACGCATGGCGGGCATTTCGGCATTCGGTCGATAATGACGATAAAAATAATCGGCTCCGTATCGATAATTCCATCCCGACCCACGACTTTGCATGCGGATATGAATTTGAGCGTTATGATCTTCTATTATCTGCCCCCATAGGGTCTGAGCAGCAAGACGCTCTTGCCTTTCACTCCGACGATACTCATATCCGGATGAAACGGATAGCGAACGCCTCGGAGACAGCCGCCTCTGCCAATGAAACAAGCCAAAGGCATAATCATCCTTACCCTCATATACGGCTTTAGCATTCGGAGCATCAGGCACATCGTACTTACTGCCTAAACGGTCGTGATTGAGCAAAACCAATGATTTGATTTCATCACGTTCGGACGGAGCATACAGCATCCGAGCCGTATAGCCCCACCCATCATTAGCTCCCACCAATTCATGTTCGGGCTTGAGCTGCCACTTCACATAGGCAGCATTGGAATAGCTCAATGTTTGCTCCACATAGCATTTACGCGCCGCAGACCGCCACCCCTGCCCCACGTTCCAGAAGAGAGGTGAAATGCCCAAACTGAATGAAGAGGGAGACTGCCCAGCCAAATGCAATCGAAGCATTCCGCTGAGCGCGCCTCCGTTTTCCACACCATAACCACCCGTGGCAAGTGAAAGACCGCTGAACATCCCGGCAGGATAACGGCTTCGTGCCGGAGCATTGGGATGACTTTGCCCGAAAAAATGCCGAATTCGGACACCCTCGATATTCACGACGGTTTCATGGGCATCGCCGCCACGCACAAAAAAGCCTTCTCGGTCGCCCACATCCTGCAAGCCGGGAATTTGGCGCATGCCCAGAGCCAAATCGCCATTGCCCGAAGGATTGGTATAGATATCCAGTGCCTTGAGCGTGGTCTGCTTTTGCTTTTCCCCCACCCCGAAGGATGAAACGCTCACCATCACTTCGGCCAATTCGATAGGTTTGTTTTCATGTAGCACAAACCGCAATTTTTCCAAATGCTCCACCCGACTTATCCGCAGCGTATCCGCCGTATAATTCAGGTGCGATACCACCAAGATTATCGGCATCGGGCTGCGAGTGGTAAAGGAAAATCCGCCAAGACTATCCGCAGATGCCCCATCGAAAGTACCGACCACCGATACGCCTGCATAAGGGATGCCCTGCCCTTTTTCATTCACGATTTTTCCGCGAACAGCCCACTGTGCTTCCACAGAAAAAAGGGTGAGCCATAGGAGGAGAAGCCCCACAGAGCCTCTCATAAAATAGGTTTTCATATTTATAAGATATGGATGTAAAAGTTACTCGTCCGGGGGAGAGAAGTAGGAACTCAAGGTTTTGAAATGCGACTCAAAAGCCTCACGTCCCTTGGCAGTGACACGGCAGACCGTACGTGTTCGTTTGCCGGCAAAGCCTTTCTCCACCTTGATGTATCCTGCGGTCTGCAACTTGTCTATCTGCACACTCAGATTGCCGGCAGTAGCTCCGGTTTGTTCTTTGATGTACAAGAAATCGGCTTCTTCCACATACATCAGAATAGACATGATGGCCAAACGTAACTCCGACATCAAAAGCGGATCCAGAGGTTTAAGCATGTCGTTCTTTTTTTAATTGTGCCGAGATAATATGACCGGGGATGCAGTGCATTAAAAAAAATGCCATGGCAAATATGAGCACCCTCTGCATGCCCGATGTGGGAAGTATCAGCATTACATAGCCAACCAGCATTCCAAAAACCGAACTATACTTGAGCACCTGCACATTGACCGAAAAAGCGGTGATAGCAGTGGCAGCCCCAATGAGTATGAGTACCAGAGAAAGAATATGGTGCGTGGGCATAATGCTCAAAAAGAAGACATTCAATCCCATCACAAACCACATCACATTTATAAATTTATCCATTCGGGTGGTGGGCACATGCTGTTTTTTCTTTTTCCTTTTCAGCATCCAAATGAACAAAGAACCCACCACCGGTATACCGAACCAAAAGTAATTGACATAATTGCCCATATACGGATATAGGAAATAAATCAAAAGAGAAATAAAGGTCGTGGTATACCCCCAAATCAGAGATGGGGCGCCCGAATGGTGCATCACATTATGCTGTGTCTGCTCCATCATGTTTTGGATTACCTGCAAGCTTTCTTGCGGTGTCAAGTTTCGTTCTTCCATTGCGATTAATTGTTTGTGATTAATGTTGTGAGTTCGGTCTAAGCGCACAGCCTATTCAGAATGCTTGATTTTATGCGACTTCGGAAGGTGCCCAAATTTTATGTATAAATTGATTTCATTTTATGCATATTTTGCGCACGTTTTATACATAAATTAATTTCATTTTATGCATAACCCCACGAACACGTTATAGCCGATACTTTTTCGTAAGGTTTCATGTGCACCTGTGCTCTTATATCGAACTCTCGTTACGATTCGTATTTTTTTCTGCCACAGAAAAAATTTTTCTGCGGAACACACAACAAATATAAAACAATTTATTTTATAAACCAAATAACCCCATAGAAATTACATTGCATAAAAAGCCCATCCCCTGAGCATCACATTTCTTTCAGGAAGCGAACTTGCTGATAATAACGCTCTTCGGGAGTTCCCTCAAGCGGATTGCCTTTGTAATAAATCAGCACATTGCCTCTGAGATAAAATCGTTCCTCAATGCACCCTGCTCCACAATCCGTTTGAGAGTAAATAAAAATCAATTCGGTGTCCTTGAAAAAGTACTCCACCGTTACGATCATGCCATCTATACTGCCTTTATACATGGCTTTGAGTATGCGATTGGAACGGTCATAAAAGGTCTTGAAATCAACCCCGTTACGATGGCGAGATTTGGACGATGCCCACTTGATGTTGCCCAAATTGAAATCCTGCACCCAAGGTCTGATTTCTTGGCTAATATATTTTTGGGCTTCACGTTCAGAGCCGGTCTCATCCATATATATAATAGTAGACGGCACAACGCCATGAAAATACCGGTCGAACTGCTCGCGAGAGGCATTCCACCGATAAACATAATAATCTGTATATGCCATGGATAGAGAGGCATCCACCACGATAGTGCCATCTTCCAGAAAAGAGGCGCCCTGACGCCAATAGCCGGGGGCACCATTGTCAGCTATTTGGAAATCTTCCCTACGAGCCGGTTGGAAAAACAGGTTTAGGGCTTGCACTTGCTTGTGCTTCACATCATAACGATAAAAAGAGAGAGTAAATTCATGGTAGTCGGCAGACTCAATAAGAGCCAGTATTTGTGTAGTGCCTTGTGAGCCATAGTAGCGATGCAGTGCCACCTTGGCATCCGTGGATTTTTCTTCATAAAGCAAGTTGTTTTTCCGAATCTTACATCTTGAAAAATCAAGATGCGAGATTGGCGAATTCGGACTCACTGCTGCAATCTTACGAGCCAATTCAGGCATACTCTGCGCAAAACCCCGAACACCACATAGGCATATCAGGGCCAAGATTAAATACTTGTTTTTCATATCAAACCTTTTTTTCATAAAACAATGCTCCAATATAAGATCAGGAGTTATTTTAGGCGAAAGATAACCATTGTTCGGAAAACCCAAAGGGCAATTTGTGTATCTTTGGAGCAAATAACATCGGATTATGATAGCCACCACACTAATTCGTCACCAATTTTATGTCCTATTTCGCTCCAACCGGGCTTTCAGCAACTTCCTGCGAATACTCTTCGAGAGTCTGAGTCTGCTCTTCCTTGCCGTAGGAGTCTTTGCCTTGGGAATTTGGTCTCCGATTTTGCTGGAAGATTGGTTACATATTGATGCCGTAACGGCAGGAGCCGTATTGCTGATTCCGGTGGGCAGCCTGATACTGTTCTTTCGCTTATTAAGCCAATCTACCGGCACGCTGCAAATCAAAAGCTATCGCCTGCTACCCATTCCACGAAAGACACTGATGCATTACGTTATCCTGCGTCCGCTAATCAACCCGACCTCTCATATCGGACTGCTCTTTTTTGTGCCTTTTTGCATCATGAGCGGCATCCGAACCGGACATGCCGAAGGTGCGTTATACCTGCTCATCAACGCCTGGCTGATGGAATTGGCCGGCAGTATGTTTGCCGCTGCCATGCATAGGAGATTTCAGACCAATTTGACATATGTACTTACCATATATTGCCTATACATCTTGTTCATCGGTCTGCTGTGGGGCGTCCCGGAGACATGGCATGACGGCATATTGGCAACACTGAAAACTCTATTTTCGACTCCGTGGGGTTGGTCGATATGGCTTTCCGTGGGGCCGGCATCATATGGATGGCATTATCACTATTTTATGCATCATTGGTATGAAGAAGGGTACACAAAACAGAAAGAGCATGTCCACGCCAATCGTTTGACCTTCCTGACACAATACGGGAGCACGGGCATCATGCTGCATTTTGTGCTCAAACAGTATTTGCGATGCCGAGGCTTGAAAGCTGCTTTTGTGGGTAATTTGGTCATCATTGTCTATTGTTGGGTTTTGGCCGCCTTTAATAATGCCCTGCCGATAATAGTCATGGGAGTGGCCGGCGGTGTATTCTTTACCTCCCGCTACATTTTTACGGCAGACAGTGCCCATTTCGATGGACTGATGACGCAGAACATCCGCCTGCAAGACTACATTCGTGCCCAATATTACCTGATACTGATATTTGAGGTGATTGCCATTTTGCTAACAGCCCCGCTAATCTTTGTGGATGATATTTCGGTTATCTTTTTCATGGTCATTGCTGCTTGTGCAGTGGGGGTAATGCCACTGCAAATGCTATGGATGAGCACCTTTTACACACATTATCTGGATGTAAACAAGCGTGAGAAATTCAAACATGAAAATCTATCTTTGACCCACACCATGAATTTGCTTATTCTCTTCATTGTACCGAACATATTGGCACCATTGGCAAAGCATCTTCCGATTGTGGGGTATATCGTCTTGGGGATAAATGTATTGGCACTGATGCTGCATCGGCAGATTATACAACTCATTACCCTCCAACTCAAAAAAAACAAATATCGCATGGCAGCCGGTTTTCGCGAACGATAACACCATCTTAATATGATAGAAATAAAAGAACTGAGTAAATCATACAATGGCAAATGTGTACTCCATTTGCCACTATTGCATATCCGCGCCGGCGAAACCGTGGGACTGGTGGGAAACAACGGTGCCGGCAAAACCACCCTGTTTCGTCTGATTTTGGATTTAATCTGTCCGGATACCGGGATGGTGTCTGTGAATGGTAAAGAGGTAAAAGGCCGGGAAGAATGGAAAAGTATTGTGGGGGCGTTTCTCGAAGAGTCTTTTCTGATTGACTTCCTTACGGCAGATGAATATTTCAAATTCGTGGGCAAACTGCACGACTTAAACAACGAAGATATGCAGCTATTCAAAGAGGCGGTGGAACCGCTTTTCGCCGGCGAATTATCGCAAAGCAATAAATTAATCCGCGAATACTCCACCGGCAACCGCAAGAAAATAGGCATTGCTGCCGCACTGATTGGTCGTCCCAAGTTGCTCATTCTGGACGAACCATTCACAGCACTTGACCCCTCATCACAAATCCGATTGAAAAAATTACTAAATGAGTGGAGTGAGCTATATGGTATGACCACTTTCATATCGAGTCATGACCTCAACCACATAACCGAGGTATCCAAACGTATCATTGTACTGAATGACGGCGAAATGGTGCGCGACCTTGATACCACCGACGAAACGCTGCACGAACTGGAAAACTATTTCGGCAACTAATCGCAACAGCAAATCCTCCACGTCCAATCATCACACGGTATAAGTGCAAGTGTGAGCATCAGAAAAATAGTATCTTTGTGCTGCCTTTGGCACACAACGGCTCTGTAGTTCAACGGATAGAATAGAAGTTTCCTAAACTTTAGATAGGGGTTCGATTCCCCTCGGAGCTACTCTCAAACACATCATTTTCAGCCTCGTATTCCCAAAATCACAAAAAGAATACGTATCTTTGCGCTGTTTTAGAAACTCTACACTCTATGGCAGAATTATCTGCATACGTGTGATGGGAAATTAGAACAAACTAATTTTGAGTAACACAAAAGTTAAATGAAGACATTTCAATTAGAAGGCACCCAACGTGCCGAATTGGGCAAGAAAGCAGCTAAGGCTTTGCGTGCCACCGATGCAATTCCATGTATCATCTATGGCGGAGAATCCCCCATACATTTTCAAGTAACCCAAGATGCTGTTCGCGGCTTGATTTATAGCCCCGATATCTACGCCGTAGAATTGACCATTGACGGCACACAACATATGGCTGTTATCAAAGATTTGCAATTCCACCCCGTAACCGACACCTTGCTGCACATCGACTTCTTAGAAGTATTTGCAGAAAAGCCTATCGTAATGGAAGTACCCGTTGAATTGGTTGGTCACGCTGAAGGTGTGAAAGCCGGTGGTAAATTGCAGTTGGAAATGCGCAAACTGAAAGTAAAAGCTACTTACACTAACATCCCCGAACGTCTGAACATTGATGTAACCAATTTGGGTCTAGGCAAATCTCTTCAAGTGGGTGCTTTGAGTTTTGACGGTTTGGAAATCACAAATGCCAAGAATGCCGTAGTCTGCTCGGTTCGTCTGACTCGTGCCGCTCGTGGTGCTGCTGCCAAAGGATAATTCATAACAAATTCTTTTCATTAGGAATTTCCAGTCACAAGAAGGCTGTGTCAAATGCAAAATTTGACATGGCCTTTTTTCTTGGATGCACATAAATCCAAGATATTCATAGAGCTATTTGCAGACAAAAGGGCTGTTTTTACATCAGAATATGTAACTTTATCGTATAAAACAAGAATTGCAAACAAACGATATACATATGCATTGGCATAAAAGTGTATTATTTATCTCATTGTTTTTTTCCCTATCGTCTGTAAATGGATACGCCCAAAGGAAAAAACAAACCAAAGAAACCTATCGAAAAGGCGTGGAGCTACTGGAGCAAAATCGTGCCATGGAAGCTCTGCCATATCTTATGGATAGTGCCCCTCGTCAGGGACAAAGCGGTTGGTGGCACTTGACTCGTGCATACATGCTTACCTATCATTTCGACGATGCAGACCGAGCTTATGAGCAGTACAAAAAGACATTCAAACGCCGTGAGCGCATGCCGGAACAAACCGCCCAAATGAAATCGCGTATCAAAGCCGCCCAATCCATGATGAGAAACGTGGAATTGATTACAGTTATCGACAGCGTATCAATAAGTAAAAATCAATTTCTCGAGCATCTGAAACTCACCGAAGGAGGAGGTGCATTTAATAATTACGGTTTTAGCGTTACGGACTCCCTGCCTCTCAGTTCTTTTACCAACGGTATGCGCAGCTACAGATTGCTCACGCTTCAAGACTCTTTGGGTATTACCGGCATTGTGGAACAAAGCAGAATAGGCAATCACTGGAGCGACCCCAAACGCATAGAGTCTATATCTTCGGACGAAAACGAAAACTTTGCATTCCTTCGTCAAGACGGTATATCGCTCATTTTTGCTCGCGAAAATGGCAGTGATGGTATTGGCGGATACGACCTCTATATGGCTCGGCGAGAATTGGACAATGACAACTACTTACCTCCCACCATTTTAGGTATGCCGTTTAACTCTCCATACAATGACTATGTATTGGCATATGATGAGGAAAAAAGCATCGGCTATTTGGTAAGTGATCGATTTTGCACACCGGGGTTTGTTTGCCTATATACATTTATCCCCAACGAGAAATTCAAGCCCATCGAAACAGATGAGCCCACGGAAATCATTCGCCGAGCTTCATGGCTTTCTGTCGTCCAAAAGCAGACCGAAGAAGCAGATAAACCCTTAGCAACACGCCAGTCTTCTCCTCAATATGACTTTACATTTCCTCTCGGGAATGGTCTGATTTATCGCCAATGGTCTGATTTCAATAATCCTTCTGCACAGCATCTGTATCGGCAATCATTAGAATTGAATGACACCATTAGCTTTTTAAAAGAAAATTTGCAGCAACTCCGTAAGCAATATGGGCAATCCTCTCCGGAAGAAAAAGCCGGATTGAAACCGGAAATCTTAAGCAAAGAAAAACATCTGGAAGAAAATTTATCAGCATATAATAAATTAATCAAACAAGTCCGAAACCTCGAACTTGGCAACTGAACTCGAATTATGGAAAATCAACGAATTATCCCCCCTTCGGAACTTATCATTAACTCAGATGGTTCCGTATTTCACCTGCACCTCAAACCCGAGCAACTGGCAGACAAAATCATCATGTGTGGCGACCCTGCCCGCGTAGACCGCATTGCCTCCTACTTCGATACTCAAGAGTGCAACATATCAAGCCGTGAGTTTCACACGATTACGGGTATGTATAAAAGCAAACGCATCACAGCCTTGAGTCATGGTATCGGTACAGACAACATTGATATCGTAATCAACGAATTGGATGCTCTGGCCAATATCGACTTTCAAACTCGCCAAGTAAAACCGCAATTCCGCCAACTTACCATGGTTCGTGTGGGCACATCCGGCGGCTTGCAACCCGAAGTACCCATTGGCACCTATGTGGCAGCCGGCCACAGCATTGGTTTCGATGGTGTACTCTATTTCTATGCCAATTCAAAGCATGTGCGCAAACAAGCCTTTGAAAACGAATTGCTCAAACAATTGGAATGGAAAATAGAGGGATTAAAACCTTATGTAGTGGCTTCGGATGCCTCCCTCGTTGAGCAAATAACGCAAAACGATATCGTGCGAGGAAACACCATCGCCGCCAACGGTTTTTATGGTCCTCAAGGCAGATGCCTACGCTTACCGCTTCAAGACCCGGATTTGAACAGAAAGATAGAAGCCTTCGAATTCGAAGGAATGAAAATCACCAACTACGAGATGGAAAGTTCGTCCTTAGCTGCCCTTTCTGCCCTGATGGGACACCGAGCCATGACCGTCTGCTGTATTATTGCCGGTCGAGTAGCTGAAAAGATGAATACCGACTACAAAGGAAACATAGAAGGCTTAATTCAAATTGTATTGGATCGCATCTGATTTATCCCCCCATCAGTCTTACTTATATTGAAATTTATTGCTGTCTGATAAAAAGCGAACCGCAACCGCATTATTTCAGCGATTGAGGTGTCATCCGTACTCTTTTTGACTTTTATCGGACAGCAATATTTTTATAACAATGAAAAAACATTTTTTCGATGTTTTCGAGTTGTTTTTTCTATGAAAATGCAGAAAAAGTGAGAAAAATCATAAAAACATGTTGCGCAACACAAAAAAAAGCCTTATATTTGCAGTGTGTTTTTCATGGTATTAGATTTAAGG
>CAMFNC010000094.1 GCA_945965245.1 uncultured Porphyromonas sp.
CATCGAAATAGCACGCGGGGTTGTGCTCAAGCCCATAGCCGAAGTAGCTTCGCAAATCAATATTCCCGAAGAGGCGCTGGAGCCCTATGGCAGATACATAGCCAAAATACCCGTGGACATGATTGAAAAATCAGATAAAAAGGGAAAACTCATCTTGGTTACCGCCATCACGCCCACCAAGTCGGGGGTGGGCAAAACCACTGTATCGGTGGGATTGTCATTGGGTCTTAATCGCATTGGCAAAAAAGCGGTGGTGGCACTGCGCGAACCGTCATTAGGACCTTGCTTCGGGATGAAAGGAGGGGCGGCCGGCGGCGGATATGCACAGGTATTGCCCATGGAGAATATCAACCTGCACTTTACGGGCGACTTCCATGCCATTACATCGGCTCACAATATGATTACGGCACTGTTGGATAACTATGTTTATCAGCATCGCAATGACCCAGAAAAGAAACTCTCGGAGGTGGTTTGGAAGCGTGTACTGGACGTCAATGACCGTTCACTGCGCAATATCGTGTGCGGCTTGGGAGGCGGTGCCAATGGCATTCCCACAGAAACCGGTTTCGACATTACGCCCGCTTCCGAAATCATGGCTATCCTCTGCCTTTCGGACAACCTCAATGACCTCAAACGTCGCATCGAAAACATCGTGCTGGGTTATACCTATACGGGCACCCCTTTCACCGTCAAAGACCTGAGTGTGGCAGGTGCTATCACCGTGCTGCTCAAAGATGCCATCAAGCCCAATCTAGTGCAGACGACCGAAAACACACCGGCCTTTGTGCACGGAGGTCCATTTGCCAACATTGCCCATGGTACCAACTCGGTGATTGCCACCAGAATGGCTTTGGCGTATGGCGACTATGTGGTTACAGAAGCCGGCTTCGGTGCCGACCTCGGAGCTGAAAAATTTTTCAACATCAAGTGCCGTGCTGCCGGCTTGCAACCAGACCTGACGGTGCTGGTGGCCACAGTGGGCGGTCTGAAGCTCAATGGAGGTACGCGCGAGGAAGAACTCAAACAGCCGGATGTGAATGGTCTGCGTCGCGGTCTGGTCAATCTGCGGCGACATATCAACAATTTGCATAAGTTCGGCCAAACCGTGGTGGTGGCATTTAATCGTTTTGCCTCCGATTCGGCACAAGAGGTGGCCATGGTGGCAGACTATTGCCAAGAATTGGGCGTGGGTTTTGCCATCAACAACGCTTTTGCAGAAGGAGGTGCAGGTGCCGAAGAGATTGCACGTCTGGTGGTGGATACGCTGGAGAAAAAACCTTCCAAACCCCTGAAATATACTTATGAACTGACCGAAAGCATCGAAGAAAAAGCCAATAAGGTAGCACGTGAAATTTACGACGCTAAGTGTGTAAACTTTACCACCAAAGCACGTAAGAAGCTCAAAAATATTGAGCAAATGGGGCTTTCCCGTCTGCCCATCTGCATTGCCAAGACGCAGTATTCGTTTACGCAAGACCCCACTGCAGTGGGCGACCTCCACGGATTTGAGCTGGAAGTATCGGATGTGATCATCAATGCCGGTGCCGAAATGATAGTGCTTATCATGGGTTCTATTATGCGTATGCCAGGATTGCCAAAGCATCCCTCAGCCTTGGGCATCGACCTTGTGAACGGACAAGTGGAAGGCCTGAGCTAACATATAGATTTTAGTACATCGGAGAGCGAGCATGTCGGTCTGTGACTTACTCGCTCTTTTTTTGCCTGCTTTGGTAATATCATCAAAAAAGATTCCAGCAGCCATGAACTATTACATAGCCATTGCAGCTATTGCCTTGTATGCCATCAGCCTCTATTATGGGTGAGCATCGCCCTTATTCTATTCGAAAGAGCACACTTCTACTTTAAGTTAAAGAAAAATCGCTCCACCCATTGAGGGTAAACGCCTCATTACATCATCATATAACCCCACAAGCTTTCTTCCGTAAGTTTGAATTTATTTTATGCATAAAATGAACATAAAATATGCATAAAAAAATTTCATTTTATGCATAAAAAAATAAGGCATCCAAGCATAAAATTTTTACAGCTCCGTGGTGCCGATTTTTTGCCCGACCTTACGTGTGCTTGGGCACCGGGTGATGGAGTCGTGGCAAATCCGTCAGATATTTTTGGGTGCTATTCGCTTGAGAAACACTATCTTTGCGCCAAATTAAGATGTCGCATTGTATCCTTATCCATCCGCAGAACGCCGTCAGGCGGTGAGAAGGCGGCGATGCAAAGGGGTACTCAGACACCATATTAATATATAGCAATACAATGAGCCGAAAATTTCCGGAATATAGCCGATTGAATCTATCGGAAGTGAATGAAGAAATCTTGCAGCACTGGGTGGCGGAAGACCTCTTTCGCGAGAGCATGAAGCAACGCGAAGATGCTCCGTCGTTCGTTTTTTACGAAGGACCTCCTTCTGCCAACGGTATGCCTGGCATCCACCATGTGATAGCACGCACGCTCAAAGACAGCATCTGCCGATATAAGACGATGAAAGGATTTCACGTTAATCGCAAAGCCGGATGGGATACACATGGTCTGCCCGTGGAGCTGGGTGTGGAAAAATCATTGGGTATCACCAAAGAAGATATCGGCAAAAGCATTACGGTGGAGGAATACAACAGAGCCTGCCGCCGGGATGTGATGAAATATACCCGGGAGTGGACACAACTGACCCGCAAGATGGGCTATTGGGTGGATTTGGATAATCCTTATATCACCTATGACAACCGCTACATCGAAACGCTGTGGTACTTGCTCAAGCAAATCTATGACAAAGGGTTGCTATACAAAGGATACACCATCCAACCCTACAGTCCTGCCGCCGGCACGGGACTCAGTTCACACGAATTGAATCAGCCGGGCTGCTATCGGGATGTGAAGGATACCACCTGCACGGCTCAATTCCTGATAAAAACACCCAAGCCGGAGATGTGCGGATGGGGTGAGCCGTTCTTTCTGGCATGGACCACCACGCCGTGGACGTTGCCCTCCAACACAGCTCTGTGTGTGGGCCCGGAGATTGACTATGTGTGTCTGCGCACCTATAATCCTTATACCGGCTTGGCCATTACGGCGGTGATGGGCGAACCGCTGCTGCATACGCTCTTCGATGCCAAATATGAAGGCGAAGAGGCTCTGAATGCCTATCAAAAGGGCGATAAGCATATCCCCTACGTGATAGTGGGCAAATGGAAAGGAGCCGATTTGGTGGGGATGCAGTATGAACAACTTATCCCGTGGGTGCGCCCCGAGGAGGGTGCTTTCCGTGTAATCAGCGGCGACTTTGTGACCACTGAAGACGGTACGGGCATCGTGCACATTGCTCCCACTTTTGGTGCGGATGACAATCGTGTGGCCAAGCAGTTCGGTGTGCCGGGGCTGATGATTAAGGATATTGATGGCAACAAGCGTCCGTTGGTGGACCTCAAGGGACGTTTTTATCGTATCGAGGATATCGACCCCGATTTTCTGCGCAAGCGTGTGGAGGTGCCGCTGTATGATGTATATGCCGGCAAGTATGTCAAGAATGCCTATGACAGCACCAAGACCGAAAGCGATGAAACGCCGGATGTGGAAATCTGTGTGATGCTGAAAATGCAAAATCGTGCTTTCCGCATCGAAAAACATACACACAGCTATCCGCACTGCTGGCGTACCGATAAGCCGGTGCTTTATTATCCGATGGACAGCTGGTTTATCCGCAGCACGGCATGCCGCGAGCGGATGATGGAACTGAACCGCACCATTAACTGGAAACCCGAAAGTACCGGCAGCGGTCGTTTTGGGAAGTGGTTGGAAAATCTGCAAGACTGGAATTTGAGCCGCAGCCGCTATTGGGGTACCCCACTGCCCATCTGGCGCACCGAAGATGGACGCGAAGAAATCTGCATCGGTTCTGTGGCAGAACTGATAACCGAAATAGAACGAGCCGTAAAAGCCGGCGTGATGGAACGCAATCCGTTTGCCGGCTTCGTACCGGGCGATTACTCTGCCGAAAATTACGATCGCATAGACCTGCATCGCCCTTATGTGGACGACATCACATTGCTCTCGCCGAGTGGCAAACCCATGAAGCGTGAGTCAGATTTGATAGATGTGTGGTTCGACTCCGGAGCCATGCCTTATGCTCAGCTGCACTATCCGTTTGAAAATAGAGAGTTGGTCGAGTCGGGCAGCTATTTCCCTGCCGACTTTATTGCCGAAGGGGTGGACCAGACCCGTGGTTGGTTCTTTACGTTGCATGCCATTGCCACCATGGTTTCGGACGGCATCGCATTCAAGAACGTTATCAGCAACGGTCTGGTGCTGGACAAAAACGGCAATAAGATGAGCAAACGCCTTGGCAATGCCGTGGATCCGTTTGGCACCATAGCCAAATATGGTTCGGACCCGCTGCGCTGGTACATGATTACCAACTCCATGCCGTGGGATAACCTGAAATTCGACATCGACGGGGTGGAAGAAGTGGTTCGCAAGCTCTTCGGAACCCTATACAATACATATCAATTCTTTGCCTTGTATGCCAATTTGGATGGCTTCAATGCTGTGGAACCTCAGGTGGCACACGACCGCCGCTCCGAAATAGACCGTTGGATTTTATCCGTTTTGCATTCCTTGGTTGCCGAAGTGGACAGCTTCTTTGCCGATTTCGAACCCACTCGTGCCGGACGTGCCATAGGCGATTTCGTAAACGAACAGTTGAGTAACTGGTATGTGCGCCTCTCGCGCCGCCGTTTCTGGGCGGGCGATATGACGGAGGACAAGCTGTCTGCCTATCAGACACTCTATACCTGTTTGCTAACCGTGGCCAAACTGATGGCGCCGATAGCTCCGTTTTATGCGGATAGACTGTACCGCGACCTCATCGGCAGTTGCAAAGGATGCGATGCCAGTGTCCACTTGGCATTCTTTCCCGTGTCGGATACCCGACTCATTGACAGTCGTCTGGAGCGCAGCATGAGCATGGCTCAGTCGATATCGTCTATGGTATTGGCTCTGCGCCGCAAGGTGAACATCAAGGTGCGCCAGCCGCTTCATGCTGTTATGATACCGGTATTGGACGACGAACAACGTCTGTCCATTGAACCGGTATGCGACCTTATTCTGAGCGAAGTGAACGTGAAAGAGTTGCGCTTTGTGGGCGATGCCGATGGAGTGCTGGTGAAACGTATCAAACCTGACTTTAAGAAACTGGGGCCGCGCTATGGCAAAATAATGAAACCGCTGGCAGCTGCCGTGGCTGCCATGAGTCAGGAAGAAATAAGCCGTCTGGAGCGCGAGGGACACATCGAACTGAATGTGGCAGACATCACAGCCGATGTGCTGCGCGATGATGTGGAAATCGTGAGCGAAGACATCCCCGGATGGTTGGTGGCCAATGAGGGTGCACTGACCGTGGCATTGGATATTACCGTAACGGACGAGCTGCGTCGCGAAGGTTTGGCGCGCGAGCTGGTAAATCGTATCCAAAATTTGCGCAAACAAAACGGCTTCGAAGTAAGCGACCACATAGCTCTTACTCTCCAGAGTAATGTACAGATGGACGCTGTGGTGGAGTCGTTTGGCGATTATATCTGCCGCGAAGTGCAGGCAGACCGATTAACCGTCGAGCCGCAGTTGGCCACTGCTGCCGAATTGGACATGGAGGACTTTGTGCTGCGTGTCAATCTGGTTAAATTACAAAAATAAACAGCCGCTGATTAACCCAAGATTAAACCACTCGAGATTATGAACGAAGAAACAGTTGTTGTTCGCTACTCCGATGAGGAATTAGAGGAGTTTCGCGAGATTATCATGAAAAAAATGGAGCAAGCCAAAAAGGATTACGATCAGCTGCGTGCTGGTGCCAGTAATAGCGGTGGCAACGATGTGATGGACACATCGCCCACGTTTAAGTTGCAAGAAGAAGGAGCCTCCACGCTCAGCAAAGAGGAAGCCGGTCGATTGGCCTCACGTTTGCTCAAATTCATTCAGAACTTGCAGGCTGCTCTGGTGCGTATCGAAAATAAGACTTATGGTGTGTGCCGGGAAACAGGCAAGTTGATACCCAAGGAGCGTTTGCGCGCTGTGCCTCATGCTACTCTGAGCATCGAAGCCAAAATGAATGAAAAGAAATAAGATACCGATGGGGATATCCTCTCACCTGCGTCGCCAGGGACTCCTTGCGGTCGTGCTCGTTGTGTTATTGATAGTCATTGACCAATCCATCAAGATTTGGATCAAAACTCACATGGTGGAGCACGAAATCCATGAGATACTTCCGTGGTTCAAGATTTATTTCCTCGAAAACCCCGGTATGGCATACGGCATTGAGTTGGGCAGTAAGTTACTACTCACACTCTTTCGCATTGTGGCCATGGGAGTGGCATCTTGGTTCGTATGGCGTGTGGTCAAGAAGCGCAGCTATCATACCGGCTTCATTGTGGTGCTTTCACTGATACTGGCCGGCGGCATCGGTAATATCATTGACTCTGTGTTTTATGGAGCATGCTTCAGTAGCAGTGTGGGCGAATTGGCACATTGGGTAAGTCCTGGTACCGGTTATGCACCGTGGTTCTATGGGCGTGTGGTGGATATGTTTTACTTCCCCATCATCCACACCACCTATCCTTCGTGGTTTCCCATCCATGCGGGCGAACCGTATATTTTCTTCAGTCCCATCTTCAACTTTGCCGATGCTTGCATATCGGTGGGAGTGATAGCCATGATACTCTTTTTCCCGCATACGTTAAGTCGTGCGTTGGATGAGGTGTTTGGCCACCGTAAAAAGAAATCGGATACCGAGCCGCAGGCGTAATAACAATGAAATCAAGGGTAGCGAAATATCGGGTTGTGCTGATAGCTCTGTGCGTCACCATGCTGTTGATTGCAGGATGTGGTCGGAAGGGTTGGAAGAAACTGAATAGTCAGCAACTCAAGCAGATTACGGTGGATTTGGCACTTACTCGCGCTTTGATTAACGCTCAAAATGCGCAGATGTCCGACTCCAACCGTCAAGCCATCTATGACGACCTTTTTGCCCGCTACCGTTGCACAGCCAGAGATTATGACAGCACTGTGGCGTGGAATACCCGTCATAAAATAGAATATCAGGAAGAGCTGACCAAGCTGGTAACGGATTCGCTGCGCAAGTTGGAGCAACTATTGGCTGATAGGTCTGTTAAACGAACCGAAGCCTTGCAGGCCATCAATTCTTTTGAAGAGGACTCTGTCAATTATCTGCCCGACAATGCACTCTTTTTCCGCTCCGATCGGGAGCAAATCAATCTCTATAAAACGTTGGATTTGGCCTCATCGCCCAATCCGGGGGTGTATATCCGCCTGACCGCTCGTGTGCATGGTCGTATGCCCAAGAAGCCGCTTAAGCTCTGTTTGATATTGGATTACGCGGATGGGCATCGCCAAACCGAGAGTTTGCTCATGGATAAGCCGGGCATGGCCGATGTGCATTGTCAAGTGGAAGATTCTTCCACGTTGAGGAGTATATCGGCTTATTTGCGCGGTCCTTCGCTGCCGGGTGGCATTGTACCACGCAAGTTCAAGCAGTCGGCGTATTACCTGATGGTGGATAGTTTTGCCATAGCTCGATACTCCAAACTCAATCTGCCCGCTAAGCCGCGAACCATGACTACCGAGGATGCCGTTTCCGATAGCATGCAGACCTCTGCATCCATCGACAGTATGCAGCAGGTGGTCGGAAAGGACAGTTTGGTTCGTGATCCGGAGCCTCCCCAACAATAACACTCTGATTATCATTCTGATGAACGATGTACGTTATGCCCTGCATCGGCTTGTCATCGGCAATGCCTGCGCAAGTAGCGTATTGGTAGCCAAAGCCCCCGGCGGTGCGTGGATTCTGTCGCCTTTTGAGAGTGAAACCGAGCGCACCATCTACGTAGATGGTATTTCTCGATTGCGTCCCAGTCATGACGGAGAGCAGCAGGTGCAATTCATTCCCTTTACCGAAATCACAAATCCCATCTCAGCCCAACCCATCACGATAGCCGAGGCGCAAGGTCGATTGGAAGCGCATTCGAGTGTATGGGTACTGGAAATGCCCGAAGAATAATTTTACAAATCAGACAAAATCTCAAGAAATGAAAACCCTGACAAAAACATTTACCGTACAGCCGGAACACACAGCCCAAGTGTTAGGCTCGGGCGATATGCCTGTGCTGGCCACCCCCATGCTTGTGGCGTATATGGAAAATACAGCCATGCTGTTGGCTGCCGAAAGCCTGACCGAAGGACAAACCACCGTGGGTACGCAGATAAGTAGTGACCACCGTCACCCCACACCGGTGAGAGCCGAAGTGACCGTAACTGCCACCCTTGCCGAGCAAGACGGCCGCCGTTACGTTTTCCATATCGAAGCGTCCGATGAGGCCGGCATCGTGGCGGCATGCACACACGAACGTTTTGCCGTGGCACGGACACGTTTTTTGGAAAAAGTCGGCATTCACGAATAACCCATCTCTGAGCATAAAACCAAGGGGCTGTATCGAAATAATTGTTTCGGTGCAGCCCCTTGGTTTTATTAGCGGAAAAATGTTATATGCCGTAATACACACCATGGACGGTGGCATCGTGCAGCAGCTGCGGCATACTGATGGCGAAGAATACGATTAGAGCTATGATGCTGATAATCCATAAGGTGATACCCACCACATTCAACCATTTGGGCAACGGTTGGGCAGCGGGATTATTTGTCGTAATCATGCTGCGCACCAAGGCCACCACCGGCACCAGAATGGTAATAACACCGGCTATAACGGACGCCACAAACATCCACGAATGATGCGCGGGGAAGAGTATACGCCATTCATCCGGCTCCCATAAAGCACCGGCCAAATCCAACGAACCACCAACCACGGCTATCATGATGATGATGATGGGAAACAGAACCACCAGCAGCAATGAGCCCAAACAACCGCGCAGCAGGCAACCTCCCACTCTGTCGGTACTTGAAGAGGTAGGGTAGGAGGCATATTGCGACCGATCTGTTACCTCCCGGCCGATATTTTCCACCGTAATGGTTTCTCCACGCATTTCCAGTTTCTGTCCGGCCGTGCGCGCAGCCGGCACCACCATCCAGCAGATTATATAGGCAATGATGCTCAGCCAAAAGAAACCGAAGACACTGATCAATACGGCTAAAAGACGCAGCAGTCCCAAACTCCATCCGGTATAGGCCGCCAAGCCGCTCAATACACCACCCAGCCAGGCATCTTCCAAGCTCCGATAGTATTTTTTGGACGTCTCGAAAGAGGTTTCCCAAGCGGCAGTCGGTCGTTGCTGTTGGCCGTTGGACGCCTCATCGCCGAAAATTTCTTCCGGTTTGCCGATGCGTTCGATGACTTTGCGCACCAGTTCGATGTCCACTACCCGGTTGCCGCTGCTGTTCATTTCCAGCAGCAACTCGGCGATGCGGTTTTCGAAATCGCCCATCAGTTCTTTGTCGGCTTCCGATTTGCCGAAGTGCATTTGCAGACTGCGCAAATAATTTTCCAGCAGGTTATAAGCATCTTCATCAATGTGGAAGATTTGCCCTGCAATGCTCATGTTTACATTCTTTTTCATTTTTCGGTGGGGGTGTTTGGGGTGTATAATAAGTATGAATTGTTTTTGAGTTTGTTTACGGTGCATTCCAGAGCTTCCCAATTGTCGCCCAATTGCTCCAGGAAGCGTTTGCCGATTTCCGTAAGCGTATAGTATTTGCGTGGTGGTCCTTGCTGTGGCGATTCGGACTTTTCGTATCCCAGCAGACCGGAGCGATAGAGCCGCGAAAGCAGAGGATAGAGTGTACCTTCCACCACAATGAGGTCGGCGGCACGCAGTTTTTCGATGATATCGTTGGCGTATAGATGCCTGTTGCGGAGTAGCAGCAGGATGCAGTACTCCAGGATGCCCTTGCGCATCTGTGCCTTGATATTATCGAGGCTTAATGTTTCGTCCCGGTTCAAACCGGCATTCATATTCACTTCCATATTCTTTTTGTTTATTCTGAATGGAGAGGCAAGTCTTGTGCTGCACTCCTGTCAAAAGACTTCCTTGCATTACCTACTATGCAAATGTAGAATAAAAAATCGAATATCCTTGCATTGCCAAGTACTTATTTCACATTCTCCTGATACGTATCTTCTAAATTGCTGTAATACAATATATTATTGTTTTTGTGTGTATGAGCGTAAAAATTTATGTACAAAATGAAATTAATTTATACATAAATTGCGTGCGTTTTATGCATAAAATGAAATCAAAATGTGTCAGACTTTTTGGGCATCGTATTGGAGTGGAAAAAATAGGAAAATAACAATTAAAGAAAAAAAACTATATTTGTAATGCTTCTATTGCCGATAGGGTAATGTCAAGTAAAAACAAGTTCTTTATTAATTCAATAATCACACAAAAGCTATGAATTTTGTAACAGAAGAAAAATTGGTCATCGTCGGAGCTGCCGGCATGATTGGCTCAAACATGGCACAGACTGCCGCCATGATGCGCCTTACCCCCAACATCTGCCTCTATGACCCCTTTGCACAAGGCCTGGAAGGCGTGGCAGAAGAAATGCGTCACTGTGGTTTCGAAGGGCTGAATATCACATTCACTTCTTGCATCAAGGAAGCCTTCACCGGAGCCAAATATATTGTATCGTCCGGGGGTGCGCCCCGCAAAGACGGTATGACTCGCGAAGACCTCCTCAAAGGCAATGCCGAAATCGCAGCCCAGTTGGGTAAAGATATCAAGGCATACTGCCCCGACTGCAAACACGTGGTTATCATCTTCAATCCTGCCGACATCACCGGTTTGGTTACCCTTATTCACAGTGGTCTGAAACCCACACAGGTGACTACATTGGCCGGTCTGGACAGCACCCGCCTGCAGAGCGAACTGGCCAAGCACTTTGGTCTGAAGCAAAGCGAAGTGACCAATACCCGCACTTACGGCGGTCACGGCGAGCAAATGGCCGTATTTGCCAGCACAGCCAAGGTAAACGGCACACCGCTTACCGACCTCATCGGTACGGATAAATTGACCAACGAAGATTGGGCAGCTCTGCGCGAACGCGTAATCAAAGGTGGTGCCAACATCATCAAACTGCGTGGCCGCAGCTCATTCCAAAGCCCTGCCTACGTATCTATCGAAATGATACGTGCCGCCATGGGTGGTGAAGCCTTCCGTTGGCCTGCCGGTTGCTTTGTCAAGAACGACCGTTTCCAAAACATCATGATGGCCATGGAAACAGACATCGACCGTGATGGCGTTCACTACAAAGAAATCAAGGGTACAGCCGAAGAGCAGGCCGAATTGGAAGCCAGCTACAAGCACCTGACCGCTTTGCGTGACCAAGTGATCGCCATGGGCGTTATTCCTGCCGTGGCCGATTGGAACAAAATCAATCCCAACTTGTAATCCTATCCCCTCCCTCTTATTGGAGGCTGCGTTGAAACTTCGGTTTCGACTCAGCCTCCATTTTTTTGCGTGTACTTATTCTTGGAATTCGCAGTCTTAAGTGATCCCCGGAGGAGTATCCACTTTAACACACAAAAGACAATGAAAAAGAACATCATTATGCCGCTCGTTCTCCTGGCGGCAACAGCCTTGATGGCATTTTCCTGCGATAGCAAGAACGAACCGCAGGACGTCAAACGTGAGATTTATCCCGTGCACATGACACTCAATCCTCCGGTAAGCATGCGTTGGGAGGTAACAAAATCTGATGATTCCAAACCCCGGCAATTGGATTTCAGATGGAAAGATGGTTTGACGATGACGTTAATCATTTTTCAGCAGGAAGACAACACTCAATGGAAATCGGGCAATTGGCCGACAAGACCATCGAACCGGGCAAGTGCTACAGCATCACCATCAAGGTAATCAACGATGGCACGGGTAAACCCAAATTCGTGAAAGGGTAATCTTGTCGTGACGATACAAGAAACGTATTTGCAGGTTTTATACCACCCCCATTGTCTGAAGATATTTTTGTGATTGAAAAATAATGTATAACTTTGCAGTCCGAATTGGATAATTAATGTTCATACAAAAATCAATATCAATTAATATCAATTAATATCAATAAAAGAGACTAATAATTATGATTGTAGTTCCATTGAAAGAGGGCGAAAACATCGAAAGAGCTCTGAAGAGATTTAAACGTAAGTTTGAACGTACCGGTGCTGTTCGTGAGCTCCGTGCCCGTCAGGCTTTCATCAAACCTTCAGTTGCCAAGCGCAAGCAGATGGAGAAAGCCGTATATGTGAATGCCCTGCGTCAGCAGGAAGAGATGCAATAGACGCCGCTATTATGATGAATAGCGTATGTCCTATCGGACATGTCGCTTCAAATGGTTTGGTAAAGAAGTTACATCCGCTTCGTTGTCCTCTTTTTGGCCCGATGGCATAAGCCAAAACTCCGTGGTGAGTTGGGTGCCGGAATCGAATCTATCCTATTATATACGTCCCGAGAGTTGGTTGATCAATCTTTCGGGATGTTTTATTTAATGCGGGTTCAACCTAAGTAATTTGGATGCGCCAGCCCAATCCCCCACCCCTGGAGGGGCGAATGTGACGGAGGTAATATGCGGCGCAAGGCAGAAACATCGTATTCGCCTACCCGTGCCCCTCCGAAGATGCATTTAACGCTTGAAACAGACCGATACTCTTATCTTGAACTCATGTCGTTTTTTTTTGTGCTCCGATATGATAAGTGAAGAGATGCAGCCTTTGGCCATGACTTGGCGCGAAGACTTTTTGCGCTATTTGAGTCGGGAGCAGAATCGCTCCGAAGCTACGGTGCAGGCCTACGGCGCCGATTTGCAGGCCTATCTGATGTATGCGCGGGAGCGTGTGGGGGAGGAGTATGTGCCTTCTGTGGCAGATGTGGACTTGGTGCGCGGCTGGATGTTGCAGCTTCTTGAAAAGGGGCATAAAGCCACCGGTGTGAATCGTCGATTGAGTACCTTGAAGTCGTTTTATCGCTACCTCTTACGCATGAATCATATCGAATTCAATCCCATAGCAGCTCTCCGCGGTCCCAAAAAAGAAAAACCTCTGCCAACCTATGTGCCGGCTCAAGAAATGCGGCGCATATTGGACGAACCACCCGCCGATGAAAATGATTTCGAGCAAGTGCGTGACAAACTGATACTGGAAATGCTGTATGAAACCGGTATCCGGCGGATGGAATTGGTAACCCTGCGAGACGATGATGTATATCTTGCCGAGCAGCAATTGAGAGTCCTGGGCAAAGGAAATAAAGAACGAATCATACCTTTTGGCAATAGATTGACCCGAATGATAGCCCATTGGCGTGAAATAAGGTCGAAAAAAGTTGCAAATCCGCAATTCTTTTTCGTATCTTTGAAAAGCAGCCCCATGAAAGTGGAAGAAGTATATCAGGTGGTGCACAAGGCACTGGAAAGCATTCCCAACCTCTCGCGAAGAGGTCCGCATACGCTCCGGCACACGTTTGCTACCGATATGCTGAACGAGGGAGCCGATTTGGTGGCCATCAAAGAATTATTGGGTCACGAAAGCATCTCCACCACTGTGCAATATACGCACACCACCTTCAGGCAACTGCAAGCGATGTATAACGCTCATCCAAGAGCACAAAAGACAAGAGCCATGGAAGTAAGAATTCAATCCATTCACTTCAGCGCCACCGCGCAACTCGAAGAGTTTATTACCAAAAAGGTATCTAAGTTGGATCAGTATGCCGATGATATTCAGGCGGCTGAAGTTGTATTAAAAGTATTAAAACCGGAAACGGCCAATAATAAAGAAGCATCCATCCGTTTGTTGGTCAAAGGACATGATTTCTTTGCCGAAAAAGTGGAAGACAGTTTCGAAGCTGCCGTGGATGCCACGGTAGAAGCACTTCGTCGGCAAATTCGCCGTCGCAAAGAAGGACGCGAAAAGGATGTTCGTCACTCCTAAGCATCTTAAGGATATGGTATAAAACCGGGCGCATCGGGTGCAAAACAATTCCCGATGCGCTCTTTTTGAGGGGAGGTGACACCTCTTGAATAGTCAAATTTGAGATAGAAGCGCAAAAAAAAGTAGGTGAATGTTTGGCAGAATATAAAAAGTAGCTATATTTGCACCCGATTACTCACTTTGTGAAAACTGATGGAGTCCGAGAGGTTCAGAAGTGCGTAAGTAAACAAGGGCAGTTACCAGAGTGGCCAAATGGGGCTGACTGTAACTCAGCTGGCTTACGCCTTCGGTGGTTCGAATCCATCACTGCCCACTCTTTTTCAGATCATATTGCCAATGTAGCTCAGCGGTAGAGCACTTCCTTGGTAAGGAAGAGGTCCCGGGTTCAAGTCCCGGCATCGGCTCTGGTCGACGTAGAAGCAAAACTTACTTAAAAAAGAATAAAAAAAGTTATGGCAAAAGAACATTTCAACAGAACTAAGCCGCACGTAAACATTGGTACCATCGGTCACGTTGACCACGGTAA
>CAMFNC010000095.1 GCA_945965245.1 uncultured Porphyromonas sp.
CCATCAAGCGTATCACTGCCAAGGATACCGACCAGGCTCTATTGCCTTTCTTCCGAGATGAAGACGACCGCAACTTTGCCTCCACCCTGCTGCGTATGACACTGCTAGACCATACCCGCTGGAAAGGCATCGTGGAGAAACACCTGAGCGACCGCTGGGAGGTGGAGCGAGTGGCAGACATGGACATGCTGATTATGGAAATGGCCGTGTGCGAAATGGTCTATTGCCCCGACATCGCCACCACGGTGACCATCAACGAGTATATCGAACTGGCCAAAGTGTACTCCACACCCAAAAGTCACCCCTTTATCAACGGCGTTTTGGATGCCGTGGCGCAACAACTGAAAGCGGATGGTGTGCTACTGAAAGCATAAAATAGCTATCTTTATGTGATTATCGGAATGCCAACAACTCCTATAATAATAGATATATTATAAAATTTTAATCTTAATAAAACAATGAACTTATCCCTTTTACAAGCCGCTCCGGCACAAGGCGGCAGCCTGCTTACCACCGTGGGCATGCTGGTATTGATGTTTGTGGTGATGTGGTTATTCTTTATCCGTCCGCAGCAAAAACGTCAGAAAGAATTGCAGAAAAAACGTGATGCCATGCAGCCCGGCGATCGTGTGATTACTTCCGGCGGACTCTACGGCGTAATCAAAGACGTAAAAGCCACCGAATTTGTGGTGGAAATAGCCGACGGTGTACGTGTGCGCGTGGATAAAGGCTCTGTGTTTGCCTCTGCCGCCGACACCACCAACGAAGTGCGCAAGTAACCTCTCTTTCCCATTCCTCTTCCTCTCCACCGAAAGCAGAGAGGAAGAGTGTATCGGGTTCATAAATTTCATCACCAACCGGAGTCAGACCCGGTTCGTTTTTTATGAAACTCAAATTAAATCCCAATCGCGGAGGCTCCCAAACCAAAGTACAGCCTTCGAAGCGAACGAAAATCTCATCGCCAACGATTTTCGTGGGATTTTTGATACTCTCGGCTATCTTCTGGTATATCCAAAGCCTTCAGGAGACCTATTCCAAACGCTTCTTGATACCGGTGGTATATGAAGACCTCTCCGGCAGGCACGGATTGGATCAGATGCCGCCCCAGGCTGTGGAAGTGGTTATCAGCGACCGCGGCGTGCACCTTTTCGACTACGCGGTAAACGGCTTTAGACCCATCAAATTGAAAGTACAAAACGATGCCAACGGCGAACCCTATTTGGGCATTTCGCGCAAAGACTTGCTGGCTGCCATTTCGCGCCAATTGAGCAATCGGGCACAAATCTCATCCGTTTCTCCTGCCGAAATCTACCTGCCCATATTCCGCCGCGAAGAAAAGAAAGTGCCCATACAAATCGACTTCGAAGCCAATACGAGCCAGGGCTTTATAGCCTCCACACCCACCATCACTCCGGATAGCGTTATGGTCTATGGCAGTGCCAACCTTTTGAGCGGTATCCACTCCATCAAAACAGCACAACTGCCTCACGAAGGACTCTCCGAAACCTACACCGGCTATTTGAACCTGATTTCCCCATCGCCAGCCATCAAATTGAGCACATCGCGAACGCGCATCATCATCCCCATAGAAGAATTGACCGAGCGTTCGTTCGATATGAATGTGGAGGTAGAGGGCACCCCGAACGGCAAAGAGATTTTACCACTGCCGGCACATGCCTCGGTAGTGCTTACTTTACCGGGAAGCAAATACAATGAAGTGATACCCTCGTCTTATCGTCTCATAGCCACCTATCCCAAGGAGGGCGCACGCAGCAGCGAAGACCAATTGCAGCTCACGCTCCGGGGGCTGCCGGACTGGGTGGTACGCTACACCATATCACCCTCACAAGTGCAATATGTTATCGAACAAAAAGCCGAATAAAACCACCACCATTGCCATTACCGGCGGCATCGGAAGTGGGAAATCGGTGGTTTCGCGCATACTGCGACTGATGGATATACCGGTTTTCGACTGCGACGCCGAGGCTAAGCTACTCTATGTGACCGACTCGCAGCTGGCAGCCGGCATGAAGGCACTATTGGGTCGGGAGGTCTATCTGCCCGATGGACAAATCAATCGCTCCTATTTGGCCTCCCACATTTTTCAGCATCCCGAAACCGCCCATGCCGTGCAGCAATTGGTGCATCCGGCAGTGACCACCGGCTTTAAGCGTTGGCGCACGGCACGCACGGAAGAGGGGTACGGATTTGTGGGCATCGAAAGTGCTATCTTGTTCGAGGCCGGATTGGAGGCATTGGCAGACACCATCTGGCTGGTAACTGCCCCGGAGGCGGTACGCCTGCAACGTGCCATGCACCGCGACAAGACTTCCGAAGAGCAAATCCGAAGCCGAATGGCCAAACAGGCATCTCAGACAGAACTGCTCTACCGGGCACACGCCGAAATCATCAACGACGGCAAAACGCTACTCATACCTCAAATCATCCACCTTTTAACCGCCCTATAAACCTTACTCACCCCATCTTTTTTATGAAATCAAAATTCTTTGGATTGTTTTTTCTTATCGGGATGCTTCCGCTTACCGCTCTCCATGCACAACAAGACAGCACAACACTGCACTTTTCTTATCCCGACAGAGAGCAAATGCTGATTAACCAACTCAACGATATCCAATACCTGAAACTGACCTGCACAGACACACTGATGCGCGGCAAACGTTTCCTCTTGCTCATCGAAGAGTATCGTAACGGGCAGAGGACTGTGGCAGACAGCACCAATCTGAAATGCGAAGAGGAAGTAATGGAAATCAAATCGGGCGAAAAAATCTTTCTCTACCACCTCAATACGTGCGACAAACTGAAATTCGATACCGAAGCCGACTCCTTTATCCTATCTCTGGCCGGCAAACTAACGGGTTCGGACTTCACTTTGCTGACAGCCTATCCGGGCATCCAAAATCGGCACAAGCTAAAAGGATCCGATGCCTATTCGCTGCGCACACTCTCCTGCGATGCCGATGAACGAATGCGAGTACCGGTGGGCACACTCACCCCCATCCTGGCTTATACCCCACCATTCCAATTGGAGCAAGGTGGAGCGTCCTATTGCGTGTTGGGTACGCGGAGTTATCAGGATTGGTACAGTCGATTTGGCGTAGAGCACTATTATATCTTCTCGCTGCTTATCGAATAAAGCCTTGCGCAATTTGCTTATGGAAGTGCCACATAGAATAAGTAGGGAACGCCGGAAAAAACAGCTATCTTTGCACATATTTAAGAATGAACAGAATAACTCATGTTAAAAAAAATCCTCTCTCTATCCGGTAAGCCCGGATTATACAAATTGATTTCACAGGGTCGCAATAGCATCATCGTGGAATCCATGCTCAACGGACGCCGTATGCCGGCTCGCTCCACAGACCGTGTGGTTTCTTTGGGCGACATATCCATGTATACCACCGCCGAAGACAAACCTCTGGTGGAAGTATTGGAACTGCTGCGTGTTCACCAAAACACTCAGCCTGTGGATTTGACGGCTTTTGCCGACAATGAGGCTCTTCGTGACAAGATGGCGGCATTTATGCCCGATTTCGACCGCGAACGCGTCTATCCGAGCGACATCAAAAAACTCTTCCAGTGGTATAACCTGCTCCTCGAACAAGGCTTTGACCACTTCGAAGAAATCAAGGAAGAAACAACCGAAGCTGCCCAAACAGACAGCCCACAATAACACATACTGTCCTCTGCCTCCGAATACAGAGAAGCAGGGGCTTTTGGGGGATTTCAGAGAATTATCATCTATTCATAAAATACCTAAAACCATGTTCCAAGGAATGAAAAAACATCTGCAAGACGAGATTCAAGGCATCCGTGAAGCAGGTCTGTACAAAGAAGAGCGTATCATCATTACGCCCCAAACCGCCGACATCAAGGTAAACGAGGGCAAAGAGGTTATTAACTTCTGTGCCAATAATTATCTGGGACTGTCCGATAACGCTCGCTTGGTTAAAGCCGCCAAAGATGCCATGGACAGCCACGGCTACGGCATGAGCTCCGTGCGCTTCATCTGTGGTACGCAAGATATCCACAAAGAATTGGAGCGTGCTATCTCCGAATACTTCCACACCGAAGATACCATCCTCTATGCCGCCTGCTTCGATGCCAACGGCGGTTTATTCGAGCCCCTCTTTGGCGAAGAAGACGCCATCATCAGTGATGCGCTGAACCATGCTTCCATCATCGACGGCGTGCGCCTCTGCAAGGCCAAACGCTATCGCTATGCCAATGCCGACATGGAAGACCTGGAACGCTGTCTGAAAGAAGCTCAGACTCAGCGTTTCCGCATCATCGCCACCGATGGTGTATTCTCTATGGACGGTAATGTGGCTCCCATGGATAAAATCTGCGAACTGGCACGCAAATACGATGCTCTGGTAATGGTGGACGAGTGCCACAGTGCGGGCGTTGTGGGCAAGACCGGTCATGGTGTGGCCGAGCAATTCGACTGCTACGACGGCATCGACATCCACACCGGTACGCTGGGTAAGGCCTTTGGCGGTGCCGTGGGCGGATTTACCACAGGTCCGAAAGAAGTTATTGAAATCCTGCGTCAGCGTTCACGTCCGTATCTCTTTTCCAACTCCATTCCTCCCGCTGTGGTAGGGGCCGGCTTGGAAGTATTCAAGATGCTGAAAGAAAGCAATGCCCTGCACGATAAGTTGATGGAAAACGTGAATTACTTCCGTGACAAAATGCTGGCTGCCGGCTTCGACATCAAGCCCACACAAAGCGCCATCTGTGCCGTGATGCTTTACGACGCTCCGCTGTCACAAGAGTATGCCAAGCGTTTGCTAAACGAAGGCATCTACGTAACCGGTTTCTATTATCCCGTGGTGCCGAAAGGACAAGCTCGCATCCGCGTTCAATTGTCTGCCGCTCACGATCGCAAGCACCTCGACAAGGCCATCGAAGCCTTTATCAAAATTGGCAAGGAACTGGGCGTGCTGAAGTAAGCGCACATCCTTCTTATCCGAAGACTATAAAACGGCTGCTCTGGAATGAATTTGGAGCAGCCGTTTTCTTTCGAAAAGTCGTATATACAGCATCGTAAATACTTCGGGCAGAATGTGTATCTTTGTTGAGATAGATTAACTGCCGACGGAAGATACTTGCACATGGGCATGAGAATAAAATTCCGGAAGCATCAGAATCAGTGCTTTTTCAAATGAAATATAAAATAGATACAGACAGTCCCCCCCTGCAACCTCAAGGCACCGAGCATACGCACGAACAGCCACTCAGCTCATACGATTGGCTCTGTGGTATACCGGAAAGCCCTTTCGATGACAACCGATTGGTGGAGGTACAGTTCAAAAACACACGCAAAGGATACTATATCAATAGCGAAGGATTGGAACTTCATAAAGGCGATTGGGTAACGGTGGAAGCATCGCCCGGGCATGACATCGGGCGCGTTTCTCTGACCGGCAAATTAGTGCCGCTGGCCATGAAACATCATCGCTTCAATACCGAACGAAACGAAATACGCAAGATTTATCGCTTGGCTCGCCCATACGATTTGGAGCGCATGGCCGAAGCCAAAAGTCGTGAACATGAAACGATGATTGAAACCAGACAGATAGCTGCCAATCTGGGGCTGGAAATGAAAATCGGCGATGTGGAATATCAAGCCGATGGCAGCAAAGCTATCTTCTATTACATTGCTGATGGGCGTGTGGACTTCCGTCAGCTTATCCGTGTGCTGGCCGATACTTTCCATATCCGTGTGGAGATGAAGCAAATCGGTGCACGCCAAGAGGCCGGACGCATTGGAGGCATCGGACCCTGTGGCCGTCAGCTCTGCTGTTCGGCATGGATGACCAATTTCGTTTCGGTGAATACAAGTGCCGCCCGCATCCAAGACCTTTCGCTCAATCCGCAGAAACTCACGGGTCAGTGCGCCAAGCTGAAATGCTGCATGAATTATGAGGTGGACAGCTATCTGGACGCTCAGAAAAAAATGCCCAGTCCCGAAATTGTGTTACGCACACGCAATGGCGAATATTATCATTTCAAGAGTGATTTCTTCCATCGCACCATCACATACAGCACCGATAAATCCAAGCCGGTGAATTTGGTAACCATCAGCGCCAAACGCGCCTTTGATGTGATTATCATGAATAAGCGTGGCGAAGAACCCGATACTCCCGATTACGATTCTAAGGACCAGAAGCCCAACTCTCGTCGCGAAGCTGATATTCTGAATGAAAGCCTGACACGCTTCGATGGCAATCGCGATAAGTTACGCAACGGCAGAAAGAAACGCGGTGGGCGATATGATGACCGACAGAATACCGATGTTGCCGCTGAAGAACGTGCCACCTCCAATTCGGAAGAACGGGGAACACGGAGTGAAAAATCTCGCTCACCCAGACGCCACATGGATTCTTCGCGCCGTCGTAATGGTTCGACTCGTGGCGAAACGCATATGCCCAAAGCAGAATCTGCACAAGAACCTCAATAACCTTCATCATTCGGGCAAATGGACTATGGCGGCATGGCGCAAACGAATCGAAAGTATGATTCTACCAACAATATGTCTGGCAGCAGTTTGCTGGTTTGCAGCCTGCAAACATATACCCACTCCCGACGAAGAGACTATCGAATATCAAGCTCTGCAGCAGGGCACATGGCATACCGGCGAACGGCTGGACTTCCAGCTGTTTATTCCTCGCGGTGGCTCCACGTATCGAGTTTCGGTATTACTGCGCACCGACAATCGTTGCAATAGCGAAAACATCACGCTATCAGTTCGGCTGCGCTGTGGCACTCAATACAATCGTGCCGATACACTGCACATTCCGTTGGCAGAAGCTCCCGGAATATGGCATGGTCGTGGTGTGGCCGTTATGGAGCATCAAATCACTTTATACCATAGCATAGCCCCTCCTCAGGCAGGGTTATATACGCTCACGGTATCGCCCATCCGCAACAATACCACCCAAGGAGTGCAGTCGGTGGGTGTGCATATGCAGAAAGTGACTCAGGAATAGAATTTCATTTGGCAAAATCTATAGTAAGATTTCCTATCTTTGTGTAAAACAGATATTTCGATATGAAACAGGTCTATTTTATTGGTATAGGCGGTATCGGCATGAGTGCTTTGGCTCGTTATTTCCATGCTCAAGGATATGCTGTAAGCGGATACGACCTTACCCCATCGCCGTTAATCGATGCCTTACGCCAAGAGGGCATGGAAGTCTGCTTCGATGACACCGTGGAAGCCATCCCCTGTGCCTGCACCCCCCAAGATACAACCGTGGTCTATACTCCTGCCGTGCCTGCCACACACCGGCAGTTGATTTACTTTCGCGAACAAGGTTATCGGGTGGTTAAGCGTGCCGAGATATTGGGCGATGTGACACGTATGCAACGTGCCCTCTGTGTGGCGGGTACGCACGGCAAAACCACCACCTGCACCATACTGGCTCATCTGTTACGCAGCAGTCATGTGGATTGCAATGCATTTTTGGGTGGCATCTCCAATAATTACAAGACCAATCTTTTGCTCTCC
Source organism: uncultured Porphyromonas sp. (assembly GCA_945965245.1). Lineage (GTDB taxonomy): Bacteria > Bacteroidota > Bacteroidia > Bacteroidales > Porphyromonadaceae > Porphyromonas. Next base: position 7,535 of record CAMFNC010000095.1, read on the forward strand.
GACCACAGCGAATTAGTGGTGGTGGAAGCCGACGAATTCGACCGCTCATTTCATCACCTGAGTCCGGCACTTGCCATCATTACGTCTGCCGACCCCGATCATCTGGACATCTATGGCACAGCTGAGGCGTATCGCGAGTCTTTCGAGCACTTCACTTCACTCATCCAACCGGGTGGATATCTGATCATGAAGCAAGGTATCTGCATTACCCCCCGCACAGGTATGGGCGTCAGCACACTAACCTATGCCGTGAATGAGGAAGCGGATTTCTATGCATCCGATATTTGCATTGCCAATGGACAGCTTACATTCAGTTGGCACTATCCCGATGATAGAGGTAATCCGCTGAAAGTGGAATTGGGCGTACCGCTTTATATCAATGTGGAAAATGCTACCGCTGCCATGGCAGCAGCATATCTTAACGGAGTTACGCCGGAGGAATTGCAGCAAGGGCTGTGTTCTTTTGCCGGCAGCCGCCGACGCTTCGACCGTGTACTGAATACCGATGCGCACGTGCTGATAGATGATTATGCCCACCATCCCAAAGAACTGGAGGCTTCACTCCTGTCTGTCAAAAGTTTATATCCGGGCGAACGCATCCTCGGCATCTTCCAGCCGCACTTATTCAGCCGCACAGCAGATTTCTATCAGGAATTTGCCGCCGCTTTGGACACTGTGGACGAAGTCATTCTATTGGACATCTATCCTGCCCGAGAAAAGCCTATGCAAGGAGTTACATCGGAGTTGATAGCCGAAGCCATGACACATAAACCTCTGGCCATAATACAATGTGAGGATTTGGTTACAACGCTGCGTCGCCTGCAACCGCTTCTACCTCGTATCATTGTGATGCTGGGTGCAGGTAATATAGATCGTATGGTGCAACCCGTAAAAGCCTTGCTGGAGCAAGATGTATAAATGATAAAAAAGGTTATTCGCATAGCAGGCTTCGTGCTGATGGTGCTTTATCTGGCAACCGTGGTATTTTACGTGACTTCCGTGAAGCCATCGGGCAACTGTTCCGGAGTGGAAGTTCGGATGATACTCAAGCCCGGACAACTGGCCTTTATGGACAGACCAGATGTGCTGCACGAACTCAAGATGATGAACTTCGACCTTAAAGGACATTCATTGGAGCGAATAAATGTCTATCAGGTGGAAGAGCAATTGCGTCTAAATCCACTTTTCAGCAATACGGAGGTGTATCTATCGCCCTTATCGCAAAAAGCCGTGCTTATGATAGCACAGAAAGATCCGTTTTTTCTGGTGCAGACTGGCGATTCCCTCTATTACGTTTCATCGGATCGAGGCATCGTCCCTTGCAATCCCAAATATGCCGTGGAGGTGCCGATTATTACAGGTCATGTGCAACGCGAGCAAGCATTGGGCGATTTGTTCGATTTGGTGAACATCATAGAGGAAAGTGAATATTGGCAGAATTTCTTCGGACAAATATACGTGGATAAGCAAGGCTCCGTTATATTGACTCCTCGCGTGAGTAAAATGAATATCATTTTGGGCAAAACACCCAAGTGGCGTAGCAAACTAAATAAATTGCAGGCTTTCTGCAATCAGGTTATTCCCGTGGTGGGATGGGAGGCTTACCGCTCGGTCAATCTGGAATTTAATGGACAAGTGGTGGCCAAAGCTGCCGCAAGCACGATGTCTCAGCCGGAGGTAAAGACGCCTGCTCAAGAAAAAACGAAAACAGCCGAATCTCCCAAGTCCAAGAAACCGAAGAAATC
>CAMFNC010000096.1 GCA_945965245.1 uncultured Porphyromonas sp.
CTCCTGCACAGACCGCGTGCCGATAAAATAATGAGGCACGGCAGCCAAATCTTGCGAACAGGGAGCTGCCGTGCCTATGGGGATTTCTCGATAGATCTGTCTGGAATCTGCCGATATGATGCCTATGCCCCAGTGGCAAGCCAAAGAAATGGCTAAGTCCGATTTGCCCACACCAGTGGAGCCTAATAATACGATCAGTGTGGGGTGTTCGGTCATCTCTGAAGCAAAGGTGGAATTAGGAATTAATACAAATCCTCCAGCGAAGACTCATCTACGGGAGAAAAAGAGTCAGGGTCCAAATCATCTAAATCTACAGCATCGTCAAATTCGTTGCCGTCGAATTCGCCCGTGCTGGCGGATGGGGTAGCGATATTGGTCAGTTCATTCAAATCGGGCATAGAGGTTTGTTGCGGGGCATCTCCTTCGGATTCTGTTACCACAGGGCGTTTGAGCGATTTGCCGGGGATAATTTCCACCAGCTGGACAAAGAATCCACGTTCCATCAGCATATCGAAAACGAAAAATAGTTGCTGTTCCTCTTCCGATAATAAGTCGTTTAGACGAGTTTTATCCATTACATAGCTATCCTCATCATATCCGGTTTCGCGTTCGAAAAGAGATATTTCCAATTCTTTTTCCCATTCACTATCGCAGAGGTAAAACGTGCTCATTTCCGAGGCATCGTAGTTCACACTCTTTAAAATAGCATCCCGAAACTCAAAAAAAGTAGCATCGGCGTTGATATGTATTTCGCGTTTGAAGAAATCATCTTCATCGCTCAAAAGCACAAAGCGGTATATCATCGTGTATTTAGTTTTTGTTTAGTCTGATTCAAAAATAAGTATTTATCAGCATTGGAAAGCTATAATGAGATCAGTAATCTATCGGCATCGGGCAATTCTAATCCTTGGCGGGTTTGTTTCATGGCTTCCCAATAACTTTTAAACTCTCCTTGATGGTCTATGCGGAAGCCTTCCATACCCCATTTGTCTAATCGGTTCATCATCAAACCCACGGTCAGTTTCTGTGGAGCTACATTTGGCTGATAGTAGATTTCGTATTCTTTTTTGGCAGGGTAATTGACCTCGATAATCAAATCAGCTCGTAGCAATAGGCGGATTACTTGATTGGCCAATTGGTAGGGAATGTTGCATTCATGTGCCAGAGTCTGCATCATATAGGGTTCTTTTCCTCCTTCCCAAAAACGTTTGGTAATCTTGGTCATCATCATGATGGTCACAAAGTCCAGATAGCGGCGGGATACATTCGAACTCTCTTTGACATAGACGAAGTTATCCACATTTTGCAACGAATAGCAGTGCTGCGCTCCCAATAAAACAATAGTCCAAGAAAAGTTAATCCACAATAGCAATAGCGGAAAGGCGGCGAAACTACCGTAAATGGCATTGTAGCGCGAAATCCATAGTACACCGTTGATATACAAGAATTGGAATATCTGAAAAATGATACCGGCCAAAATTCCGGCTTTGAGTGCCGGCCAAAACTTTACTCGTGTATTGGGCAACCACATATAGAGCATGGTCAAGGTGAAAATTACCACCACATAGGGTGCCAGATTGAGGATGTTATTGAGTAGTGGTCGAATGAAAATATAGTCCGAAAAAAGGGTGTTATTGAGCGTTCCCATCATGATGGTAAGACCACTGGATACAGTAATCAGAATGGGCACGAGCAAAAAGAATGCCAGATAATTGACAATCTGTTTGCTCAAGGAGCGACCACGAGGCACCTGCCAAATCCGATTGAATGAGGACTCGATAACGAACACCAGATTGATAACGGTATAGAGTAAGATGAGCAAACCGAGTCCCAAAAATAATCCGCTTTGGATTTGCGAAAGGTAGTTCTCCACATAATCGAAAGCCACCTGCAATTCACGATGATGCCCCGGTAGATATTCTTGCAGGCTTTTATATACGATGCTTTGCAAGCCGAAACCTTTGGCAATGCCCACGATAACGGCTAAAATGGGAACGATGGAGAGCACCGTGCTATAGGTTAGGGCAGAAGCTTCGCGAGCCAAGCTCCCTTCGATGAATCCTCTGCCGGTCAGTACCGATGACTTTAGGGCATTGAAGAAAAAAACACGACGCCCCGTCATGTCATTGTCCGACATTCGCCACATTCCATAGGTGACGAATTTGATGGCACGAGCCATCAATATTTTAGCCGTTCGCATCCATCGTTGGCGGTGTGATTTCTTATTGGTCATATACCACATCGTTTTTACTCAAAAAAGCAGCAGACCTATAAGCCGGGTTCTGTATTCGGCGGCTGCACGAGCTTCCGAACGTTTGTCATTTATCTTGGCCATGAGTCACCTCAATGGCTCCAGCGATCTACCCCCCGACATCAGGCGAGCAGCCCTCAAGCGTCGGTGTACATGATCTTACAACTCACAGTGTGTACGGCATACCTCGTTGCCGAGATACCCGGTGAGCTCTTACCTCACCTTTTCACCCTTACCGGTCACTGGTACCGGCGGTTATTTTCTGTTACATGGCACCTACCCTCACGAATAGCTTCCCGTTAGGAAGTGTGATGCTCTGCGTTGCCCGGACGTTCCTCATTGTTACATGCGACAAACCGGTCTGCTGCTTTATTTTTGAGTGTGCAAAGATATACTCTTTAACTTATTTATGTGTCACTTCCACTTTTTGAGTGGGAGTTTTTTCGCGGTTACGTCTGTCCACTTCGGTTACTACCTTTTCTGCCAGTCGGATGAATGATTGTCCCACCAAACTGTCTTCGTCTAGAGCAATGGGCGTACCGGCATCTCCGTTTTCGCAAATACTCTGCACGATGGGTATCTGTCCGAGCAATGGAATATTCAACTGCTCTGCCAATCGTTTTCCTCCCTCTTTGCCGAAGATATAATAGCGGTTTTCCGGCAACTCACGGGGGGTAAACCAAGCCATGTTTTCCACCAGACCTAATACGGGTACGTTCACCTTGTCATCCAAAAACATATTAATGCCTTTGATGGCATCGGCCAGTGCCACTTGCTGCGGTGTGGTCACTACCACTGCTCCCGTTAGTCCTAATGTCTGCACCAGCGTCAGGTGAATATCGCTTGTTCCCGGCGGCATATCCAATATGAAGTAATCCAATTCGCCCCAGTTGGCCTCGCTAATCAATTGTCCTAAAGCGTTGCTCGCCATGGAACCGCGCCACAAAATGGCATTCTGAGGGTCCACGAAAAAGCCGATGGAGAGCAATTTGATACCCTCGGCCACAATCTCCGGGGCAATCAAATCTTTGCCATCCACAGATTCCATTACCGGGCGGGCGTCTTCGCAAGCGAACATCTTGGGCATGGATGGGCCAAAAATATCTGCATCCAAAAGCCCCACTTTATATCCCAGCTTGGCCAGCGCAACAGCCAGATTGGCCGAAACGGTGCTTTTACCCACACCACCTTTGCCGGAAAAAACAGCAATAGTGTTCTTTACACCCGGCAGCAAAGGCTTGTCTGCTTTGGGTTGGACTTCCGGATATACCGCTGTGATGTTGCCCTGAATATCAATTTCCGGATCTATATAAGTCAGGATGGCGGATTCTGCCGCTTTGATAACCGATTTGGCAAACGGGTCGTTGGGCTTTCGGAAAATAATGGAGAAGCTAACCTTATTGCCGTCTATGCGAATGTTGTCTTGAATCATTTCTGCTTCCACCAAATTCTGTCCCGAACCGGGGTAGCGTACTTTGGATAGAGCTTCTAAAATCAGATTGGGGTATAATGTAACCGTCATTGTAGGTAATATTAATGAGTATGTTGGGTGTTGTTATGGCGCCCGAAACTGCGGTAGCTGTCTGGTTCTATTTCAATGTTCGGCTCTTGCAGGGGCTTATTCCCGAGGCGAAAACAAATATATTTGATGGTCAGTCCTCTGGATAGCCATTGCTGTTCGTAATAGGTTTGGATGTTCGGCACACCGAGGCGTTCGCGATTGTCCGAGGCGTAGAGGTCATTGGTTTCAGCCACAATCTCCAAACCGTTCAGCTCAATCATGGCACGGGTATAGGTATATAGAAAAGGGCTGTCGGTTTTCAGGTGAATACACCCGTCGGCCTTCAGAACATGTCTATACATGTCTATAAAGCGCGTGCCAGTGAGCCGTTTGTTTACCTTTCTCATCTGAGGGTCGGGGAATGTAATCCAAATTTCGCTGACCTCATCGGGAGCAAAAAATTGCTTTATCATTTCTATTTCGCCACGCAGAAAAGCTGCATTGCCCAACCCCTCCTCTTGGATGGCTTTGGCTCCGCTCCAGATGCGTGCCCCCTTTACGTCTACGCCGATATAGTTTTTTGCCTTATCGTGGCGTGCCAGCCCCACGGTATATTCCCCTTTACCACAGCCCAACTCCAGCACGATGGGATGATTATTGCCGAAAAAGTCGGTATGCCATTATCCCGTCAGAGGGAAAGACTCTTGCTGCAATCGGGCATAGGGATACTGAAGCACATGCTGCATCTTCTCCAGTTCGGCGAATTTGGATAGCTTGTTTTTGCTCATTCTTTTTCGTACATTCCGATGCTTTCGCAGTATCCGATTTCGCCTTGCACCACTTGTGTGATTTCGTCCGAAGTGAATTTGCCCACACCATCTTCTTGGGCGTTTTTAATCACATATTCCACCAGTTCGTCCATATCCACTTCCACCGTTTCGTCTTCGCCATCATTTGCCATGTCTATAAGTCCGCGGCTTTCATAGAAGTCATAGATAAGGTCTATGAGGTAGAGAATATCATCTTCTCCGAATTTATCTTTCAGGTCTATGGGTAAGTATTTTTGGATAAATGCCACCGCTTCGGCATCATCGTATGGGATCATTTCTTCCATTGCAGTATGTTATTATATATATAATATGTTAAACCATTTATCAAAGATAAGACTTATTGTTTGTTTCACCTACTTATACTAGTGATTACATTCAAATGACAATATTTATATGCATAAAATGATCTAATTTTATACACAAATAGCGTCCGTTTTATGTAAAAAATAAATTCAAAATGTGTTAGATTTTTCAACACTCCATAATATGCTATACCAGAATGATTTACGGAAACGGGTTTGTTGTGCTATGGCTGAACTTTGTGGCAGGTGGGAAATAACTTATCTTTGTCATAGATGCGATAGAATTATTGCAGTATATAAATCTTCATTATTTCGATACGATGAATTTGCAACAATTGGAATATATCATTGCGCTAGCAGAACAGCAGCATTTTGGTCGAGCTGCCGAGGCGTGTAACGTTACACAACCCACGCTGAGTGCCATGATTCAAAAATTGGAGGATGAGTTGGGTATAAAAATCTTCGATAGAAGCCGACAACCCATTTCCACCACAGAGATAGGTTCGCACGTCATTCTGCAAGCCAAAGAAACGCTTCGCTCTGCCGAACAAATCAAAGGGGTGATAGATGAAGCGCGTCACTCACTCAAAGGTTGTGTGCGCATGGGGGTTCTGCCCACCATCTCTCCTTACCTTGTGCCACGAATTCTTACTCCTCTTGCTAAGATGCTGCCGGAACTGACGCTGAACATAAGTGACCGGCAGACTTCGCAATGCGAGATTTTGCTGGACGAAGGGGAGTTAGATGTGTGTATTATGGCCACAGATTTGACACGAGATAGTTTTACAGAGAAAATCCTTTATTATGAGGAGTTTATCGTCTATGTGACAGAAAAAGAGGATTTGTATAAA
>CAMFNC010000097.1 GCA_945965245.1 uncultured Porphyromonas sp.
CTGCTAATACTCATCGGATACAGAGAGCTTAGCGCGACCCTTGGCACGACGGCTTGCCAATACACGACGACCATTAGCGGTGGCCATGCGTGAACGGAAACCATGCTTGTTTTTTCTCTTGCGGTTAGAGGGTTGGAACGTTCTTTTCATTGTTTTATTATTGTTTGTTGGTTATTCAATTATAGTACTTCGGGCTGCAAATATACGCCATTTTCTACTTTTTTCCAAAATTAAATAGTAATTGCGACAATTGATGCACCGGAAGACCCATTACGTTGTAGAAAGAACCATTTATTTTTTCTATGGCAATGTAGCCTATCCATTCTTGGATGCCATACGCTCCGGCCTTGTCGAACGGCTTGTATTCGCGTACATAGTAGTCTATTTGCTCTTGAGTCAGTGCTCCGAAGGTCACGGCTGTGGTGCTGCTGAACATTTCCATCTTATCTATGGTACGCACCACCACACCCGTTACCACCCGATGGGTGCTTTGGCTCAGCGTTTGAAGCATTTGCGTGGCATCTGCTGCGCCTTTCGGTTTCCCCAGAATGTTCCTTTGGGCATCAATGACCACCGTGTCGGCGGTGATAAGTAATGTGTCCTGCTGCATCATCGGCAAGTATGCCTCCGATTTCTTTCCGGCAATATAGGGTGCTACCTCTTCACAGGACAGACTGCTTGGAAAACTTTCGTCGATATCCGGCATAGGTTTTTGCTCGAAGATGATGCCCAAACCGGCCAAAAGTTGCTTGCGGCGAGGACTCTGGGAGCCGAGAATGATGTTGTATTGACTTAGATTATCCCACATATTCCGATACAATTACCATCCGAATGCCGATTCAGAGCCCCATGCATCCTGTGCTCGCAAAGTTTGTTCGATTACTTCTCTTACCACGCCGTAGCCACCTTTGATTTGTGAGATATAGCGTGCCGCATCTTTGGCTTCGGGTGCGGCATCGGCTGGTGCCACCGGTAGCCCCACTGCATTCATCACCGGCACATCGGGCAGGTCATCACCTATATAGCAGATTTGTTCCGGCTTTAGCCCGGTTTCCTGCATCATGGCTTGCAGACTTGTTATTTTATGTTTTACACCCATGAATATGTATTGCAATCCCAGTAGTCGGCTGCGCCGCTCCATGGCTGCGCATTTGCCTCCCGAAAGGATGGCCACAATGTATCCTTGCTTTACGGCATGCTGCATGGCATAGCCGTCTTTCACATTGACGGTTCTGGATGGGTTGCCATCCGCTCCCAATGGACTGATGGCACAACTGATTACGCCGTCCATATCCAATACAAACGCTTTGACTTGGGTTAGGTCGTATGCTATACTGCTCATGATTGTGTTGGGCTTTAGGGATGAGAATTCTTGCGTTGGCGAATGCCTTCGGATAATCGGATATAGAGTTCTTTCCAATCGGGATAATCTTTCAGCAACTCCAAATGATGCAGCATGGTGGCACTATCACCTCGGACGGCAGGACCCGTTTGGGCGTCCACAGCTCTGAGCGTTTGGTTTTTCAGAGCGGTTTCTGCAATCAGTGGATGTAAAGCATCAGCCGGCAAGTCGTGCAAATCCAGCAACTGCTCTGCCACATCGTACAGATAGTTTACGAAGTTACAGGCAAATGAGGCCGAAAGGTGCAGATAGGATCGTTGCAGACTATTGCATAGATAGGTCTGCCGGCTCAATCGGTTCGATAATTCGCGGATAGTGATTTCGCTTTCCAAATCTGTTGCTTCATAATAGAGAGGAACCGTTTGAAAGTCTATCTCTCGTTTAAGGCTCAGGGTTTGCAGCGGATAGATGACTCCGCACGAGGAATGATGGGCGGCTAATACATTCAAAGAAACACAGCCGGTGGTGTGCACCCACAACCCGGAAGTAGCGGGCAGTGAAACAGCCAAAGCGGGCAGAGCATCGTCTTTTACGCTAAACAGATACAAGTCGGCATCTTGTTCTATCGTGGAGATGTCGTCCGTGGCTGTCGCTCCGATTTGCTTTGCCAGCCTTTCGGCGTGTGCGATATGTGGACTATAAACTTGCAGGATGTCTAAATCGAGGCCGTAGAGAGCTTTGCCAAAGTGAGTGGCCACATTGCCCGACCCTATGATGACTATTTTCCGGATGTTCATTCCTGTGGCTCTTTTTTCTCTTCCGGGGTACGGTATGTGCCGATGTGCAGTTGCTCCCAGCGCAATTCTTGCTCCGGATGAGGCTCCGGCTGTTCTGCTTTATGTCCCACTGCCAAGATGCAGAGAACCTCCAGTTGGTAAGGAATATTCAAAGCACGGCGCACGTATTCGGCGGAGTCCTGCCCATTTTCCGTAAATCGCTCATATACCGTGGCCCAGCAACTTCCCAAGCCGAGACTTTCTGCCTCCATCTGAATAAATGCCGCTGCCAGCGTGGCATCTTCACGCCACAGATTGCACTCTATGGGCGAACCCAAAATAACGATGGCCAAAGGTGCATCTGCAATGAAAGAAGAACCGTGGGCACGCAGGTGGCTCAATCGTTCGAGCATTTCCGCCTCTTCCACCAAAACAAATTGTGTGGTATGTTTATTACGTGAAGACGGAGCGCGTAGAGCCGCTTCCATCAGACTTTGCACCTCTTCTGGGGTTAAGTTCTCTTTTGTAAATTTTCTAACACTTCTGCGTTGACGAATCAGTGGCAGCAATATATCGTTTTCGGTCATATTCAATTAAATGTATTGAAGTCGTTTATAAAAAGCTATTCCGGATTACTCTTGCGGAAGGAGTTGTTTGAGTCGCGCAGCCACCTGCTCCATCTGCCATTTGGGTGTACTGGTGGCACCGCAAATTCCGATGGAACGAGGCTGATGGGCTAATTGCTGAAGTTTGATTTCGTCCGGCGATGAAATGAATATACTGTGAGGATTAGCCTCGCTGCAATGCTGAAAAAGAACTTTGCCATTGGAGCTTTTGGTTCCGGCAATGAAATAAACAAGGTCATGCGATTGAGCAAATTCTCGAATATGCGGGATACGATTGGAAACCTGCCGGCAGATGGTGTCCTTGTATTCAAATTGGATACCGGGATGCAGATATTGGCGTATGGCTTCAATGAGCAATTGAAACCCATCCAGCGGCTTGGTGGTCTGCGAAAATAGAATAACCGGTTTTTGAGGGTCTATAAGGCGTATATTGGATAAGTCGGATACCACGATGGCGTGTCCGTCTGTTTGTCCCATCAGACCATTGACCTCGGCATGACCGGGTTTGCCGTAGATTACGATTTGGGCATCTTTATCGCGAGAGGCCAAATAACATTGACGGATATTGTGTTGCAATTTTTTTACCACGGGGCAGGTGGCATCTATCAATCGGAGGTTTCGCTCCTCTGCCCACCGGTAGACCTCGGGTGGCTCGCCATGAGCGCGAAATAGTACGCGCGCCCCTTGCAGTTTTTTCATTCCTTCATAATTGACCGTGGTCATGCCTTTGGCAGTTAATCGGCTTACCTCATCGTTGTTGTGCACGATGTCGCCGAGGCAATATAACGGACTGGAATCCTCGTCCAATTGCTGCTCGGCATGGTTAATGGCATTGATTACGCCAAAGCAAAAGCCGGAGCCTTGGTCTATTTCGATATTGATGCTCATCGGTGGGAATTAGTCGTGTGGTATTAGTTGGCCACAATATTTTGAAACAACTCCAAGACCCATTTGTTCTGTTCCTCGCGAGTCATATCCGAATTGTCCAGCACATGGGCATCTTCCGCTTGGCGCAGGGGCGAAACTTCACGATGCGAGTCTATGTAGTCCCGCTCTTCGATGTTTTCGAGTACCTGACGCAGTGTGGTCGTGGTGTCGCCTTTGCTTTGTAACTCCAACAGGCGACGTTGGGCGCGCACTTCGGAGCGTGCGGTCACAAAAAGTTTCATCTCGGCTTGAGGAAAAACGGTGGTACCAATGTCCCGACCATCCATTACAATGCCCCCTTGGAGTCCCATTTCTTGCTGTTGCTGCACCAAGGCTTTGCGTACAGCAGGCAGGGTACTGATAGGGCTGACATGGTTAGAAACTTTCATTTCTCGGATTTCTTTCTCCACGTTTTCACCGTTTAAATAGGTTTCGGGCACACCATTAGTATTGAGCCGGAAAGTGATATTGATTTCGCAGAGATGACGAGTCAATGCCTCTTCATCCGGCAGCGAACCGTTCCACAACCGATGGCGCAGGCTGTATAGAGTCACGGCACGATACATAGCACCGGTATCTACATAAACGTATTGCACGGCTTTGGCCAAGGCTTTGGCTATGGTACTTTTGCCACAGGAACTGTGTCCGTCAATGGCAACGATGATTTTTTTCTTTTCGTTCATATTTTCTTGATATAAGAGAGGGTTAAATTGCCGGTAAATTCATACCGGTAATTCTCCGATACAGATCCAATGCAAATATATCGGTCATGCCAGAGATAAAATCCAAAGTACATTGAATTTTGCCATAAGTGGTCGGACGACAGGTATCGTATTGCGAGCTGACACGATTGAGCAGAGCCTTGCTGTATGTGTATTCCGGATGACACATGGCTTCCATCAGATGCCCAATGAGAGCACGGAAAATGCGATGACCGGCCAATTCCACATCCACTACTTCGCGACAGCGGTATATTTTTTCGTATGCAATGTGTGTACATGCTTGATAAGCTTTCAAGGTACGTGGTGACGTATGGGCAATCAGCGATGAGGTGAATGAACCGTGCAAGATGTCTTCTTCATGATCCAAAAAAACCGATGCCGTTTCTTCCACCAATAGGTTGATAACCTTGGAGCGCAGATATGCTATTTGTTCGTTTTTATCTGAGATGATATTTTGGCGTTCCAAAATTTGGTTATGCTGCTCGGTAGGGAAGAAATCCAGAATTAAACCTTTAACCAAATCCAATGAGAGGAGATGCAGTTTGTAGGCATCTTCCAAATCCATAATCTGATAACAAATGTCATCGGCCGCCTCCACCAGATAAACCAGCGGATAGCGGGCATAGCGCAGCGGTTCATTTGCTTGACTTAATCGTATCAATCCCAATTCATCAGCTATCAGTCGCATAGTTCCTTCTTCTGTGGCAAAGAAGCCGAACTTACCACCATGCACTTCGGCTCTCAGACTGCTGTGCGGATACTTCACAATGCTTGCCAGCGTGCTGTATGTGAGGGCATAACCACCGGGTTTGCGACCCAAAAAACGATGTGTGAGCAACCGCAAGGCATTAGCATTGCCCTCGAAGTGAACAAAATCCTGCCATCTATCGCCTTCTGCCTCCACTTTCTGCCTCCAAGCTTGCCCGTCCCCCTCGGCAAAGTAAGCACTGATGGCACGTTCGCCACTGTGTCCGAAAGGGGGGTTGCCCATATCGTGAGCCAAACAAGCGGCACTGACGATACTGCTGATGTCAGATTCCGATGGCAAAACATCGCTGCCATGTCGCTGTACAAGCGTGCGCCCTACAATATTACCCAAAGAACGTCCGAGACAACTGACTTCAAGACTGTGTGTGAGCCGATTGTGCACGAAGATATTGCCCGGCAATGGGAAAACCTGAGTTTTATTTTGCAGTCTTCTGAAAGGGGCGGAAAAGACCATTCGATCATAATCTCTTTCGAAATCGCTCCGTGCCTTGGACGTCTGCGAATTGCTCCGTGGAGCATCTTCACCCAAACGTCTGTCGGAGAGCAATTGCTCCCAATTCATAATTCGGTTAGCCATCAATACTAAAAACGTTATTTGAATATCTTTTGTAAAGATACAACATCATACGCAAACAGAAAGCGTATAACATTGAGGGCTGATATTTTGCAAATACCATTTATAAGCATAGCAGTTGTAAAGGCAAAAAAACTGCGCCGGAGTATTTTTCCGGCGCAGTCATTGATAAGTGTTTGCTAAAATAAATTAGAGCACTTTCACGATTTCCATACCACGTTTCAGAGCTTCCATATTCATCGGAATGAGCTTGTGGTGGCGTTCGGGCAATGACTTCATCAAACCCTTTTCGATACCTTCCAGTTTCACTACGGGAGCTTTTTCGAGCATACCGCCCAGTACCAGCATATTGAATACTTTTTGGTTACCCATACGCATAGCTTCGTCTGTAGCATCTACTTGGCAAACCGTAATATCTTTACGCTCGGGAAGGCGGTGAATACCATTGGAATCGAAGAGCAGCAAGCCGCCTTTCTTTACACGAGGTTCAAATTTGTCCAATGAAGGTTGGTTCAATACAATAACCACATCATATTCATTAACCACCGGTGAACTGACGGGTTCGTCGCTAACGATAACGGTTACGTTTGAGGTACCGCCACGTTGTTCAGGACCGTATGAAGGCATCCAACTTACTTCTTTGCCTTCCATCAAGCCGGAATAAGCCAGAATTTTACCCATGGAGAGCACTCCCTGCCCGCCAAATCCGGCAATAACTATTTCGTATGTCATGATATTACAAATTTAAATGATTAGTCCAAGTTCTTAAGGTCCCCCAGAGGATATTTCTTGTGCATATTCTCTGTCATCCATTCGTTGGCTTTGGCCGGTGTCATTTTCCAACCGGAATTACAAGTGGAAACAAACTCAACAACAGATGTGCCTTTGCGTTCCATTGAGTTCTTGAAAGCTTTTTCCAATGCTTTTTTTGCTTTACGTACGGCACCGGCGGTGTGGACGCTTTGGCGTGTTACATAGCATGTGCCATCCAATTGAGCCAGCAGGTCCGAAATTTTCAGCGGATAGCCGTTCAACTCCACGTTACGACCCATGGGGCAGGTGGTGGTGGGCATACCTTCGAGCGTGGCAGGAGACATCTGACCTCCGGTCATACCGTAGATGGCATTATTGATAAACACGATTACGATATTTTCGCCACGGTTGGCAGCGTGAATGGTTTCTGCAGTACCGATGGCAGACAAGTCACCATCACCTTGGTATGTAAATACCATTTTGTTCGGGTTCAAACGTTTGATGGCAGTAGCCAAAGCAGGCGCACGACCGTGAGCAGCTTCTTGCCAATCCACATCAATATACTTGTAGGCAAATACCGAGCATCCCACAGGAGCCACACCGATGGTATCTTCGGCCATACCCATTTCGCCGATAACTTCGGCTATCAATTTATGTACTACGCCGTGGCTGCAACCAGGGCAATAGTGCATAGGTACTTCGTTCAGAAGTGCCGGCTTTTCGTAAACCAGATTCTCCGGTTTGATAATATCTTTGATATCCATATTCGTTTTATTTCTTTGTCATTTTTTATATCGTGCAATATAGGTGGCCACTCGCAGCACGATAGCTACCACACCGATAATCATAAAGATAAGCGGGTATGTATGACGCCAGAGGTAATATGCAACCAACGTGAGCACCACCAAGGTGTAAAATACGATGGTTAATATGGTATCCCATTGCTGTCTGTTCATCTCTTTCGTGCGCTATAAGAG
>CAMFNC010000098.1 GCA_945965245.1 uncultured Porphyromonas sp.
GTGTAGTGTATTGAAAAATATTGTTGTCTGATATATATTTTTTGGGGGGGAGGCAAAAGAAAGGGCTGATTTCATTTTGCGAAGTCAGCCCTTAATGGTTATTTGTGTTGGATAAAAAACAATCAACCATGGGTAAAAGTACACATTTTGTAGGTGTACAATAATAAACCCCGAAAGTATTCGTCTAACTTCCGGGGTTCACTTCAAATTGGGTACACTCTTTTTGTATACGATAAGGTTGGATTAGATTTTATTGTCTGAGCCCAGTACGTTTACAATCTTATGTTTGTAGAGTTCTTTCAGTGATTCACGAGCCGGACCTAAGTATTTGCGAGGGTCGAATTCGGCGGGTTTATTGTGCATGATTTCTCGAATGGCGGCAGTCATGGCCAAGCGACCATCGGAGTCGATGTTAATCTTGCACACGGCGCTTTTGGAGGCACGGCGGAGTTGGTCTTCGGGGATACCTACAGCATCTTTGAGAGCACCACCATACTTATTGATGGTAGCCACTTTGTCTTGAGGTACTGAAGAAGAACCGTGCAATACGATCGGAAAGCCCGGAATGCGTTTTTCGATTTCTTCTAAGATATCGAAACGCAGAGGAGGGGGGATTAAGATACCATTGACATCGCGAGTACATTGTTCGGGTGTGAATTTATTAGCACCGTGACTAGTTCCGATGGAGATGGCCAAAGAGTCTACTCCGGTTTTCTTTACGAAGTCTTCCACTTCTTCGGGACGTGTATAAGTATGAACTTCTGCACTTACTTCGTCTTCCACGCCGGCTAGTACGCCCAATTCACCTTCCACAGTTACATCATATTGGTGAGCATATTCAACCACACGCTTGGTCAGAGCTACGTTTTCTTCGTAGGGGAGTGAACTACCGTCAATCATCACTGAAGAGAAGCCCATTTCCACGCAACTCTTGCAGAGTTCGAAAGTATCTCCATGATCCAAGTGTAATACTATTTGCGGATTTTTGCAGCCGAGTTCCTTGGCATATTCCACAGCACCCTGTGCCATATAACGCAGTAGCGTTTGATTGGCATACTTACGAGCGCCGCTGGAAACTTGCAGGATTACGGGAGAGTTTGTTTCCACAGTAGCTTGAATGATGGCCTGCATTTGCTCCATGTTATTGAAGTTAAACGCGGGGATAGCGTAACCGCCATCAACGGCTTTAGTAAACATTTCTCTTGAGTTTACCAAGCCTAAATCTTTGTAACTAACCATCTTGATTTCGATTTGGGGTTAATAGTTTGGATTAATGACGTACAAATATAGCCATATAAAAGGAGCATTCCAAGGAAATAAAAAACTGCACCCGGGAAAGCTCCGGATGCAGTGGCATAAAATATTAGAAAAGACCCTACAAGCCTTTTTCACTCAGATAACGTTCGGCCTCAATGGCTGCTTTGCACCCTGAGCCGGCAGCCGTTACTGCTTGACGGTAGATGGGATCTGCCACATCGCCGGCGGCAAATACACCGGGTATGTTGGTCTTGGGTGTACCATTAATGGTCTTGATATAGCCTACTTCGTCCAATTCCAGATACGGAGCAAAAACATCACTATTAGGCTTGTGACCAATGGCCAGAAAGAATCCATCAATGGCAATATCCACTTTTTCTTCATCAGGCATACCCTTGTGCTTAATCAAATGAGCGCCCTCCACGCCGTTTTCGCCGAAAAGCCCCAACGTGTTATGTTCAAAAAGCACAGTGATATTCGGCGTATTCATCACACGCTCTTGCATCACCTTGCTGGCACGCAGATAGTTTTTGCGCACAATCAGATATACTTTCTGAGCCAGTGAAGCCAGATAAATAGCCTCTTCACAAGCAGTATCGCCACCGCCCACCACGGCCACGTTTTTCTTGCGATAGAAAAATCCGTCGCAGGTGGCACAAGCCGATACGCCCATGCCGGCATATTTCTTTTCATCGTCCAAACCCAGATATTTGGCCGATGCACCTGTGGCAATAATCAAAGTGTCCGTTTCGATTTCTTTTTCACCGTCTATCACAACTTTGTAGGGAGCTTGGGATAAATCAACAGAAGTGATGATGCCGTTGCGCAGGTCTGCACCGAAACGCTCGGCTTGCTTGCGCAGATCTTCCATCATTTCCGTTCCGTTGATACCGGCAGGATAGCCGGGGAAGTTCTCT
The DNA here is from genome assembly GCA_945965245.1 of uncultured Porphyromonas sp. Lineage (GTDB taxonomy): Bacteria > Bacteroidota > Bacteroidia > Bacteroidales > Porphyromonadaceae > Porphyromonas. Next base: position 2,175 of record CAMFNC010000098.1, read on the forward strand.
ATGTCTGTGGTGGTGGTCAATTGACCGCCGGGCTGCAAACCGGCATACAGTACAGGACTTAGGTTGGCTCTGGAGGCATAAATAGCGGCGGTATAGCCGGCAGGTCCCGAACCGATAATCAGGCATCGTGTATGTTCCATAATAGCTGATAAATATTTGTTTGTATTATCTAAACAGACAACTGCTTATTTGGTTGCAGGGTGTGGAATGATTTCAAAACGAGTATAAGGAACCAAGGCCTTGGGAATGCGGATACCTTCGGAGGTCTGATTATTTTCCAAAAGAGCAGCCACGATGCGAGGCAGAGCCAACGCACTACCGTTGAGCGTATGGCACAACTGGATGCCCTCTGCACTGCGATAGCGGCATTTCAAGCGATTGGCCTGATAACTTTCGAAGTTCGATACCGAACTGACCTCCAGCCAACGCTGTTGAGCGGCAGAAAAAACCTCAAAGTCATAGGTTAGGGCAGAGGTAAAACTGATATCGCCACCACACAAACGCAGGATGCGCCACGGCAGTTCCAACTTTTCCACCAGGGTCTGCACGTATGCTACCATTTCATCCAATCGGGCATAAGAGTTTTCGGGTTTATCAATGCACACGATTTCCACTTTATCGAATTGGTGCAGACGGTTCAGACCACGCACATCCTTACCATATGAACCAGCTTCGCGACGGAAGCAGGCCGAGTATGCCGTATTGCGTATCGGCAGTTCCTTTTCATCCAAAATCACATCCCGATAGATATTGGTCACGGGCACTTCGGCTGTGGGAATCAGATACAGATTGTCCAAGCCAACGTGATACATCTGTCCCTCTTTGTCGGGTAGCTGTCCTGTGCCATAGCCGGAATCTTCATTCACCACATAGGGCGGTTGGATTTCAGTAAATCCGTTTTGTGATGCCTCATCCAAGAAGAAGTCAATCAAAGCACGTTGCAAACGGGCACCATAGCCTTTATATACGGGAAAACCTGCCCCCGTAATTTTAACCCCAAGTTCAAAATCTATAAGGTCATATTCCTTGGCCAAATCCCAGTGTGGTTTGGCTTCTGTGCTCAATTCCGGCGTAGCACCACCTGTTTTTACACATACATTTTCTTCTGCGCCTTTGCCTTCCGGTACCAATGTGCAGGGCATATTGGGCACAGACAGTAGGATGTCACGGATACCGTTTTCGGCAGTGGCCATCTCATCCTCTAAACGTTTGCTTTCGGCTTTGAGATTAGCCACTTTTTCGCGGATTTGTTTGGCTTCGTCTTGGCGTCCCTCCTTCATCAGTTGTCCGATGGAGTTGGCTATCTGTTTTTGTTCACGCAGCGAGTCATCGCGTCTTTGCTGGGCAGCACGTCTTTGTTCGTCCAGAGCAATCACCTTGTCCAGCGGTTCTCGAGCATCGAAATGTTTTACGGCCAATCGTTTGATGACCTCTTCTTTATCGTTTAGGATTTGTTTGATAGTAAGCATATATCGGTAGTATTATATTAGCGGTAATAAAGGTAAAAAAAGAGAACACACCCACCGCACAATGGTCTTGCCGACCAATAGGCGGGGGTGTGCCCACGTTGATTCAGTTGGGAAATGAGTTCCCTTGTTTTGTGGTGGTTATTTCTCCGCCTTATGCATTGGCTTCTACCGACACATACGAACGGTCATTGCGCTTGCGTGTAAATACCACAGTTCCTTCCACCAGAGCATAAAGGGTGTGGTCTTTGCCCATACCCACGTTTTCTCCGGGGTGGTGTTGCGTACCACGCTGGCGAACCAGAATGTTTCCGGCTTTGCAATGTTGACCACCAAATAACTTCACGCCCAGACGTTTGCTGGCGGATTCACGACCGTTCTTAGAACTACCTACACCTTTCTTGTGTGCCATTTTTCGTTTTCGTCTTTTAGTGGTTAATATTATGCTACAATCTCTTTTACGGTTACTTCGGTAAACTGTTGGCGATGACCATTCAGTTTGCGATAACCTTTTCTACGTTTTTTGTGGAATACGAGTACTTTGTCGCCTTTTACCAGCGGGCTGATAACTTCGCATACAACTTTGGCACCGGCCACGGTGGGAGCACCCACAGTCACGGCACCTTCTTTGTCGATGAGTAAAATACGATCAAATTCCACCGTTGCACCACTTTCTACATCTTTGATGTGGTGAACGAACAAGCGACGGCCTTGTTCGATTTTGAACTGCTGTCCTTGAATTTCTGCAATAACGTACATGTTATATAACTAATTTAAATTAGCCCCGTGAGGTGGAGATTTCTATCCCACTTTACAGACCCCACATAGGAAATCGTGTGCAAAGATAGTCATTTTTTATAGTGCAGCACAATACCGTGAAAATTACAGCGACAAAGCTGCCTCTATGGTCTCGGCTGTATTGATGAACTGTCCGCCTTCGAATACAAGAAATCGATTTTTTTATATTTTCCAGAGGTTAAATCTTCAGCAAATTTTTCCACATATATAGGTGCATATCTGCTCTTATAATATTTCCAATTAATTCCATAGCGTTGTTTGCCTTGGGTCACCTTCAGTGCATTGTTGGTCAAGCAATCCAGTACAATAATAGGGGTTACCCCTTGCTCCACACATTTTGTTTCAAAAGCATCCGGTGTAATGCAAACATCCGCAGAACATCCATCCCGAAATATATATACAATACTTTTTTTGTGCTCTTTCAGTTGCTCTCTCAGAGCACTTCCTGTAGTCATGTAAGTTTATCGGGATGAGTGCTTGGTTCGAAAAAAATCGCTTTTTTGTTGGCTTTAGATAGGGAACCCATGCCGTGAGTAAGCCCTACTATTTGCACCAAACAAGACGGAAAAATTGAAATAATGGCAAGTATTGCTACGCATTGCAATACCATTTTACGCACGATAGAAAAAATTGTTTTCATAACTTCTTGATTGTTTTAAAGTTTTAATGTGAACATTAATTTTTGCTATTGTCGTTGTTGTCTATGCCATAATTTGCTATGCTTTGTGTTTGTCGATGTCTGCGGGCAATATCAGGTTGAGCACAACGCCGATAACGGCAGCCAGACCAATGCCCGTAAGGGAAAAGTTTCCCCATCGGAAAATAGCGCCACCGATGCCAAAAGTAAGCGTGAGCGATACTATCACGATATTGCGCGTGGAGTTCATATTCACCCTATTGTGAATCATGCTGGAGATACCGGCTCCGGCAATGGTGCCGAAGAGCAACATCATGATGCCGCCCAATACGGCAGGCGGTATGGATTTGAGCAATGCACTCACCTTACCGATAACGGAAAACACAATGCCTGTAATGGCGGCAATGCGGATTACTTGCGGGTTGGTCACCTTGGTCAGTGACATGGCACCTGTGACTTCGGAATAGGTGGTCACGGGAGGACCGCCCAAAAATCCTGCCGCCAAACAAGCCAAACCATCGCCCAGCAAGGTGCGGTGCAGTCCGGGGTCTTTCACAAAGTCCTTGCCGGCCACCGTATTCACCACATACACATCGCCGATGTGCTCGATTACGGGAGCAATGGCCACCGGTATCATATATATAATAGGCTCCCACGAAAATTGCGGCACGATGAAGTGAGGCAATCCTATCCATGCAGCCTCTCTCACGCCACTGAAATCCACACCGAAGAATATGACTGCCACGATGTAGCCCACCACAATGCCGGCAAAGATGGGTATGAGTTTCCACAACCCACGCCCCCAAATGGTCACCACAATGGCTGTGAGTAACGAAACTCCTGCCAGTACCCAGTTTTCATGGGCCATATTCACCCCCGTACCGGCCAGTGAAAGCCCAATCAGAATGATAATGGGACCGATAACCACCGGCGGAAAGAGTTTTTCCACGATGCGCACACCGCGCCACCGCACCAGAGTGCTGACCAGGAAATAGACCAAAGCCACACCCACCAGACCGGATAGCGTGCCAGCCAGACCATAGAG
>CAMFNC010000099.1 GCA_945965245.1 uncultured Porphyromonas sp.
GAATTGCTCCCATCGGTCATCCGTGGTAATGAAGTTATTGCCGGTGGAAAGAAAAATCCGGTCTTCGGGGTAAATCCTTTTTTTGATAAAATAGGAGCCGATTTCGATGCTGTAATTGATTTTGGTACGTGCACTCAAATTGATTTGTTGCACCATCTTAAAATCCGCACGTGTGTAATGGCTATCCAATGCCGGGTTTCGAGGTATGGCCGATTTGTAACCGATGTAGAACATTGGAGAGCGTACCCCGGGAGCATCGTAGAATTTTCGTCCTTGGCGGTTGAGCGTATAGTATGGGGTGGGGTTCAGCTCCAAAGTGCCGCCTATGGTATAGGCCGAATGTAATATTCCCTCATCCGGATTTTCGGCAGAATAGAGTTGGCTGTCTGTATCATACATTTTGTTTCTCTTGTGTATGATACCCCATACATATTCAGGAGGTAGGGATCTGTGCTTGCTAATACCGATTTCCACAGTGGCTCTGAGTCCGCGTGCCACATCCACAGACAGTTGTCCGGAAAAATATTGTTCCTCCATCAGAATGGCAGAGCCTTTCCCATTGAATAGCGTACTCAAACTGTTTAGGTAGCGGAAAGAGTCGGATCTATCGCCGGCTCTATCGGGTGTACCCTGTCCGAATGTAATGTTGGCATATCCTCGCTTTTGGGGAGCAAAAAGGAAGCCGGTTCCCAAAGACCATATTGGGCGTTTTTTCTTCAAACTATAGCTGATAGAGGGAGCCAAATACCATTGTGTGCCATACGAGGGATAAAAAATCAAATAAGCATCGGAACCTAAAACCAAACCATCCCAATAGTTATAGTCCTTGAATAAAGATAAAATGCCTTTGTATCGGAATTTCCAGGCGTCATCTCCTCCAATGGCATTGAACTTATCTCCCCAAAGCAATTTCTTCCAAAACTCTTTCCATTGAGAGTATTTTTCAAATTGAATGTCTTGTTTTTTAGCTCTAAGATTGCTGAGGGAATCGTTATGATGCATGGCGTATCGCTCCATCGGAGTAAGCGGTATACCATTCATTTTATCCCAATATTCTTCGGTTCGCTCCAGTGCCACAGAGTCTATTTGCGTAATGGTTTCCTGATTGAAATTGCGCGATACCAGATAAGGGTCTTTTTTATGTACAACTTGATTGCTGAGTTTATGCTCGATAATCTGTGCCGCTCGGTAGATGTTCAGCCGCTCATGAGGTACACGCAGCGTATCCGGATTGTGCAGTATGGCTGCTATCTCGTGGTTGGGTTTGACGCTGTGATAGCGGAAGGTATTGTAGCGATAGTAATCGGCTCGTACACCCAAAAAATTGCTGTGCAGGCTGTATGTGCGCAGTGTGGGCATGTAGATATTGGTATATACGGGAGTTTGTCGGATTTGAACGGTTTGCTGTATTCGACCACCCAAAATACCGGTGATTTTTGTGAGCGAAAGCACATTCCAATACTCACCCTCCACATAAATATTTCCATGAGCTTGTGAGCCCAGACCTGCCCGTTGGCGATAAGAAATATGATGAATAGTTTTGCCGTTTGTGATTATCGAGTCCAGCAGAATATATTCATACTGCTCCATTCCTTCCGGTCGCAGCGGATTGATGTCATTCCTGCTGATTTCCAACGGCTCATAAATGTTGGTGGAGTAATTCGAATTGCTTTGTGCTCTGATTTTTTCGATTTCTTCCGGTATTGTGCTTCTGAAAGCCTTAACTTCTTGGATGTATTTATCGGGATGAGTGTAATTCACATCCAAAACCCATTCTTTGCTGTATGATTTGCCCAAATAGTCCTTCGCATGATACCCGACCATCGAGAAGCTACTGAGCAGGTAGGGTAGCGAATATGCCGAGTAACTCTCTTTGGTATATGCAGAGGCTTGATATGCTTCTAGCGCACGTTCCATTACGGGAGAGAGTAACATGACTTGTTCCATGATACGAATAGCCTCATCTTGCCTGCGTCTGCGCTCGACCGGGGAGAGTTTGCTTAATTCCTTGGCTATGGATGGAAGGTCTATTCGCAACTCTCTGTTCTCATCAAGAACGACCTCCCTTTCTGCACTGCGATAACCTCCGGCATGGATGGTTAGATGGTAAGTGCCGTGGGGTAAGTGTGTGCCGAAATCCCCTTGCTCATTGCACATGACACTTTGCCCTTGTTCTTGGATATATATCCATGCGAAGGGTAGAGGATGGCTGCTTTCAGAGGAAACCACATTGCCGGACAAAAGAAATGTCTGTTGAGCAACTCCAGGGATGAATAGAAGCAACACCGATATTAATACGAACCAGAGACGCTTTGTCATGAAACAAAGATTTTAACAAAAATAAGGAAAAACCTTTATGTGACGATTTTATGTTTTGACACACCTCTTACCGATTTTTTTATTTTTTGTGAGGGAAATAATGGTAACGCCTATTTGGATAGTCTGTGAAAGGAGTTATCGAGATTCGATTTGGAGCGCAAGCTCCTCCCAACGCTCCATGGCTGTAGCACCGGCCTTCTTGAGTTCTTCGTATCGGGTAAAGAGCGAGGTATCGGTCTGACGCGCAGGGTCTGCCAATTCGACTTCCAGCGCAGACATCTCGGCTTCTATTTGCTCAATCTTTTTCTCCACTTCGGCAAATTCTTTTTTCAGCGCACGCACTCGCTTGGCCTCTTCTTTCTGCTGTTCATAATTGAGGCGGCTGTCGGTTGGTTCATCGACTGTCTGCTCACTGTGGTGGCTCTGTTGTTCGGCTTCCTGTTGCTCTACTTTTTTGGATGCAATCCAATCATATACACCACCCAAATACTCGATAACTCTTCCGCCGGCAAATTCATACACTTTGCCGACCAGACCATCCAGAAATTCGCGGTCGTGCGATACCACGATGACCGTGCCATCGAAATTTCGCACAGCCTCCTTGAGCACATCTTTGGAGCGCATATCGAGGTGATTGGTCGGTTCATCCAAAATCAATAAATTGGCTGGCTTGAGTAAGAGCTTAATCATTGCCAATCGCCCACGTTCACCACCGCTAAGCACACCTACTTTCTTCTCAGACTCGGCTCCTCCGAACATAAATGCGCCCAAAATATCATCAATATGCAGACGGATATCGCCCACCGCCTCATGGTCGATGGTTTCGTAAACGGTCAAATTCGGATTGAGCAACGAGGCTTCATTTTGGGCAAAATATCCGATTTCCACCTGATGACCCAAAGTGAGTTTGCCCGTATAATCGGCTATTTCGCCCATGATACATTTAATCATGGTGGATTTGCCGGCACCGTTTTTGCCCACGAATGCTACTTTATCGCCTCGCTCAATAGTCATATCCACATTACCGAAAACACGATGCTCGCCATAGCATTTTTGCAGTCCCTCTGCAATTACGGGATAGGAGCCGGAGCGCGTGGCAGGGATAAATCGGAAATGAATGGCACGATTATCCATCTCATCTATTTCGATGCGCTCAACCTTTTCGAGTTGCTTGATGCGACTCTGTACCTGCACGCTTTTAGTGGCTTTGTATCGGAAGCGTTCAATAAAATCTTCGGTTTCTTTGATGGACTTCTGTTGATTTTCGTAGGCACGACGTTGCTGCTCCACACGTTCTTGGCGCAGCTGCAAATAATGGCTGTAATTGGTTTTATAGTCGTAGATATGCCCCAATTCGATTTCGATGGTACGATGCGTGGTATTATCCACAAAGGCACGGTCGTGCGACACCAGCAGCATGGCACCGCGGTAGCGGGCTATAAAGTTCTCCAACCATTGTATGGACTCGATGTCTAGGTGATTGGTCGGCTCATCCAACAGCAACAAATCGGGTTGGCGCAGCAGTAGTTTGGCCAATTCGATACGCATACGCCAGCCGCCACTGAACTCGGAAGTCGGGCGTATGAAATCGGTTCTCTCAAAACCCAACCCCATCAGCGTCCGTTCGATTTCGGCGTGATAACTACCAGTATTGAGTACTGTCATTCGCTCATTGAGAACCGTAAAACGCTCTATCAATTCGGCATACGCTTCGCTCTCATAATCGGTACGGGAACTCATTTCGCAGTTCATGTCATCCAGTTCGGACTGCATATTACGAATATGAGCAAATGCCGTCTCACATTCGGCATATACGGTACGTTCGTCCACAAGTTGCATGTGCTGCGGCAGGTATCCGATACGCAATTCTTTGGCTCTGGCTATGTTGCCGGAGGTTGGTTCATTGAGTCCGGCTATCAACTTGAGCAGTGTGGATTTGCCAGCACCGTTTCTGCCGACCAATGCAATTTTATCCTTATTGGAAATGACAAAAGAAATATCGTCTAACAGCAGACGGACCCCGAAGTCTACTGTCACATGGTTGACGGAAATCATTTATTTATTCATCCGTTTAAGAAGGTTATACGCTTGATAGATGCCCAACTCTCCGGCCTTGCTCAAGTCTTTGATGCCCTCTGCCGTCTTACCCATCGAGAGGTAGAGCAGCCCGCGATTGAAATAAGCATCAGACATTTGTGGACGTAAGCGGATGGCCTCGGTATAGTCCGCCAACGCTTTGTCCTTATCGCCGCTACGGGCATAAAGATAGGCTCGATTGTAGAAAGCATATACAAACTCAGGAGCAGCCTGGATGGCAGTCGTTAAGTCATTTATCGGATTGTACAAGTCGGTCAGCGGCTTTTTGAAGCGTTCTTCGCGCACCATCAACTCTTTTTCATTGACACCTAAGGAGTTTTTCTGTTCTCCGGTAATCAATTGGTCTTGGCGCGACATCGTGCCACTGATTACTGCCGAAGTACGATTGTTTTCGGCTTCTTGTTTCTTGCTCACACTCACGGCACGGGCAAAGAGTACCATAGGCTGTCCGGATTTTTTGTCCAGTGATGTTGTAAAATCGGCTATGGCTTGTTCATGATTTTGGAGCAAAAGGTAATTCAGACCTCTGCGCAGATAATCGGCGGCATTGAGTTGGTCTCCGCTTACTTCCTGCAAGTCTTTCTGATGCCGATCCATCATAGATTGGTCAAGTGGCATTTCTCTATTGCTCAATATCAAACGATAGGGTAATATACCTTCTTTATTGACCGCTTCGGCTATGGCAGAATATGTGGAAGACTGATTTACTTCGTCTTCGCTAAAAAGATGGTAATAAGTGGGCATGAAAAGCGGACGAGGCTCCACCTCCACATTTCTATCCTGCACCCGACCTCGCACCTTACTGCTATACTGCGCCTTGGCTTCCGTCTCGGGCTCGGCTTTTACCAAAAGATTAAACTTGTCAATCTCTTCATCATCCTCTTTGCGAGTTTCTTTGGGTTCTTTATTCTGTTGCTTGTCTTTCTTATATCCATGCTTGCGCTCGGCTTCCCGCAAGTCCATGGCATGCCAATAATCCCGATCGGCACCTACCGCATTGCCCAACGTTCGCCGACTTTGTGAACGAGCCAACCAACCGTTAATAAACTTCGGATAGCTTTTCAGTACTTCGTCATAGTCCGTGATGGCTTCTTTTTGACGTCCCACATCCGCAAGGAGCAGACCACGATTGAAACGGGCTATCTTATTCTTAGGATCCAGACGGAGAAGGTTGTCCAAATCACGTATGGCATTGTTTTTATCGCCAATGTATGAACGCAGTAAAGCACGATTAAACAATGCGACTTTATTGTCGGGCTGCAACTCCAACACATGGCTGTAATCCGACATAGATCCACGCAAATCATTGACTTGATAGCGAATAATACCACGATTAACGTATAACGAGGCATCATTCTGAATCAATTCTATTGCTCGATCGATCAACTTCAGGCTGCGTCCGAAATCACCTTGTTCATAAGCAATCTGCGAACGAACGGCATAGGCCGGGCCATAAAAGGAATCTTGCTTTACAATGGTATCTAAATATCGCTCGGCACGCAGTGTATCTTTCTGCCGGATAGCCACCGCACTCAGTAATAGATAGGCATCCTTGCTTCCCGGTTCATAAATCAGCATTCGCTCCAATTCCTGCTGTGCTTGGTCAAAATGTTCCTGCATCAATTCACACATGGCCAGATTGTAGCGCATACCTTCATCGTTTGGTGTCAGACGAAGTCCCTTGCGATAATCTTTAACTGCCTCGGCAAATTGCTTACGATTTTGTCTGGCCACACCACGCACTAAATACGCTTTGGGTATAAAAGCATTCCTGTTGATGCACTGTGTAGCATCGGATTCTGCTCCGTTGTAATCATCCAAATTCACTTTTGCCACCGCACGGTAGAAATAGGGCTCTGCCATCCAAGGGCGCGAACCAATTACTTGATTGAAGTAACCAATGGAAACTACAAAGTCATTAAAATATAAAGCATTACGACCAATGGTCATCACCCGCTGCACATCTATCTGCGCTTGTGAAGAAAAAGCCGAAAGCAGGATAAAAATTATGAATAAAGATTTGCGGAAAGCGTTCATAAGTGATGGATTGACTTACTTTTTATGCGGAGCCACCCGATATTCTGTGCGCACGGCACCCTTTTGAATTTTGGCCAACTTGCCTTTAATCAGTTGTTTACGAATGGAAGATATACGATCCACAAAGAGTTTTCCCTCCAAGTGGTCATACTCGTGTTGCACCACACGAGCGGCAAATCCGGAAAGTTTCTCGCGTTGTGGCTCAAACTTCTCGTTCACATATTCGATCACTATCTCCTTGGGTCTGATTACCTTTTCACCAATGCCGGGCAAACTCAAACAACCTTCTGATTCGGTGCAAGTTTCATCGCTCATCTCCACAATGTGCGCATTAATCATACAACGCTTAAAATTTTTGCATTCTGCAAAAGCCTCGCTCATGGGGTCTGCGTCGATGACCAACATTCGGATGGAGCAGCCAATTTGTGGGGCGGCCAATCCGATACCATCTGAAACATACATGGTTTCCCACATATCCTCAATAAGTTTCTTCAGACCATCGTATTCCGGAGTAATATCCTGTGCCACCTTACGGAGCACCGGCTGACCATATAGATAAATCGGTAATTGCATATTGATTGAATGTATCCTTAATATTATGATGATATAAATAGCTGTTCGTTTAAAGGCAACCGGACTGCATATCCCGTGCTTCCATGTAACTCTGCAAAAGGATTACAGCACTCACCTCGTCCACCAGCCCCTTGTCCTCGCGCCGTCGCTGTTTGCCAATGCCGCTCTGCAAGATAGCCTGATGTGCCATACAACTGGTATAACGTTCGTCATACAACTCCAGCGGACAGCTCGGAAAAAGTTTTCGAAAACGGTTTACAAAAGGACGAATATAAGTCATAGACTCCGACTCGCGACCATCGGCCTGCTTCGGATAACCTATGATTACTTTACTAACGGTTTCTTGTGCCAAATACGTATGCAACCAAGCCTCTAATTGATGAGTGGGCACGGTACAAAGCCCACCCGGCACAATTTGCAATGTGTCGGTGGCGGCAATCCCGCAACGTTTGCGACCATAGTCTATCGCCAAAAGTCTGCCCATAATTATACAAAGATACAGAATTTTAATTCGCTCTCACATAAGCAACATTTACCGACAATTTTCCATCGGCTGAACACACAAAAGAAGGACGCAAAACACAATAGTTCTTGCATCCCTTTGGGTGTGTTATAGTGGCAAAATTATTTCTTTATCAGCACCGAAACCATTTTACCGGTTACGGTTTCTTTGCCATCGGCTGTCAAACTCAAATCTATTAGCACTTTCTTTTCCGTGGTTTCCACCACCGTGGCCCACAATTCCAATTCGCCCCCCATGGGCGTGGGGCGGAGGAAATCTATATGGAGCGAAGCCGTTACATAGCGCATCGGTTCTTCGTGGTCAAGCGGCAAACCGAAAAATTTGCATCCGGCAGCGTATGCCGTGCCATTGCCATGGCAGTCCAAAACGGCTGCAATCAAACCTCCATACACATTACCCGGAAATCCGCCGGTATATTCGGATTGCGGCGTATAGCGCGCCACGGCAATACCTTTTTCCTCATCGTGCCAATAGCTTTTGATGTGCAGACCCTGTTCATTGGAATATCCGCAACCAAAGCAATGGCTGTTGGATAGACTATAATTTTCTTGAAATGCTTTCATCGTTCAATCACACTGAAAAAACTGACCCATTGTCTGCACAAAGGTACAAATATTGTGCTGTCATATCCTTTTTTCATTATGCTTCTCCAGACCGTTTCGGAGGGTGCTAAAATTTATGCATAAATCGTTTTCATTTTATGCATAAAATACACGCAATTTATATATAAAATGAAATCAAAATAAGGTTAAATTATTTTCAATGATTTTGGTACATATTGACGAAAACCGTATATTTAACGTAACAATTTGAAAAACAGTGTTTTATGATGAATAAGGTCAGATTTTTCGGATACATCTTTGTTTTTTGGATTTCGGTGGCCATCTGTTCGGCTCAAGAGGAATACCGACATACTTATCGTGTGGCTTACGACTATACGGAAATCAATCATTTCGATAAAAAAGAAACCAAAGACCTCTTTTATTTGGACATAAGCCCATCGGTCAATCGGTTTATGAGTACCAACAGACTACAGCATAAGATCATAAAAAAGCTGCCATAAAAGCCAGAAAAGACATTTATGAGATATTGGATGATTTGAAAAAATATCCCAACGGTTCTTTCTATGGAAGAAGTATATACGGATTTGCAACTGAAAAAGAATTGGGTATGTTCGTTTTTCATGGATAATGTCCGTTATACAGAACCTCAACCTCAAATTCAATGGAACCCGGTAGAACAAGAACATTCCGTCTTGGAATATACTTGCAAAGAGGCAAGGACAAAATTATACGGTCAGGAATGGGTGGTCTATTATACCGAAGACATTCCTCTACCCTATGGACCGTGGAAATTGGCAGGGCTGCCCGGTTTGATTATCGAAGCCTACACCACAGACAGCTGTTACCGCTTTACCTTGACCGGATTTGAAACGACACAGACAAACGAAGAAATACATTTACCCTCCAAAAAAGCCACGGAAATGTCCGACTATCAAGATATTTCACGGCAAGAATACCTAAAAACACATTATCTGCAAAAAGTAAACCCCGAAACACTCAAAAAGAAAAGTGGGATCATCAGTAATTACAAATCCGACCCCGTTGTGTATCAGAAATATCAGAAACATCAAAAAGAACGATACCAATACATCGAAAAGGA
>CAMFNC010000100.1 GCA_945965245.1 uncultured Porphyromonas sp.
GAGAGGTTACACCACATCATCCAATGGAAAAACTTATCGGCAGCGTTACCGCATTTCACATCAAGAGTTGGTAAATGCCCAAGAAATAACATTTCTATAGGAAAGAATTATAAAATTTGTTATCTTTAAGGCAGAAAAGAAAAATAAAAGAGATGGAAAAGGAGATACTACATTTAGAATACGTCTTTGACAGAGTGTCGCTCAAAAGTTTGTGGCGCAACCTCAGTACACCGGAAGGACTGCAAGAATGGTTGGCGAATAATGTGAGCAAAGACGAAGATATCTATACATTCGATTGGGGAGCCAATCACATAGAGCGAGTTAAAGCCGTGGAACTGAGTGAGGGAGAACGAATACGATATATTTGGCTCAAGCATGGCAGCAAAGAAATCAACGATGCCGAAGAATACTTCGAATTTGCTATCCACAACATGGAAATCACCGGAGGCAAAGCATTGGAAGTCACAGATTTTGCATTCGAAAGTGACCGACCATCGATTATAGAACTCTGGGACAACCAAATAGACCAATTAAGAAAATCACTGGGAGTTAGCATTTAACTCCCTTTTTTATTCCTTCCTTTTTTCAGAAATCGTATGTATCGGCACATCTTTCGGCTGGCGTTGCCCAATATTGTTTCCAATATTACCGTACCGCTGCTCACACTTGTGGATTTGGCTCTGGCAGGGCATATGGGTTCTGCCTCCACCATCGGAGCCATCTCGGTGGCAGTGGGCGTTATCAATTTTGTCGTTTGGTTCTTTGCTTTTCTGCGCATGGGCAGCATCGGATTTACGGCTCAGGCATACGGCCGTTCGGATGTACGTGATATCTGTCTGCAATTGGCACGCGGACTGAGCATGACATTGATAGGCGGAATGCTGGTACTCATCATGCGACCATGGCTATACTCGCTGTCCGAACTGATTTCAGCCGGACGCACCGTAATAGATGCCGGTGCACGCAGCTATCTGAGCATAGCTTTTTGGGGCGTGCCTGCGGCATTGGCACTTTTCGTGCTCAACGGTTGGTTCATCGGTATGCAGAATGCCCAGGTAGTAATGATGGTAGCGGTTATCCAAAACCTACTCAACATCTTACTCAGCTCTCTATTGGTACTGCATTTCCATTGGGATGTAAGCGGTCTAGCCTTGGGCACAGTGGTGGCTCAATATGCGGCGGTACTCATGCTGCTTGTCATCGGTATGCTCCGATACGGCAGAGTGTTACGCTTCATCCGCAGCAGAGACTTCATTTCATTCCAGGGTATGGGACGGTATCTGCGCATGTCTGCCGATATGATTATCCGCACGGCTCTACTCAGTGCCGTAACGCTGTTTTTTACCTACGCTGCCACCAATATTGGCACGCTGGCAGTGGCTGTCAATGCCCTCCTAATGCAGTTATTTACCATTTTCTCTTTCCTTTCGGACGGCTTTGCATACGCCGGCGAAGCACTTGCCGGCAGATATGTGGGCGAACGCAAAGGACATCAAGTGCGCACAGTAGTCAATCGGCTTTTCGTCATCGGATGGATATTAAGCATCGGCACCACCCTTATTTATCTGTTTTTCCCGGAAGGGTTACTCTATTTACTTACCGATGATACCGCTGTGCGTGATGCTGCATTGCATTATTCGCTATGGGCGGCATTGATTCCCGTATGCGGATTTGCAGCATTCCTTTGGGACGGTTTTTTCGTGGGAGTTACCAACAGCGCAGCCCTGCGCCTTACCATGATGAGCGGCGTGGCGGTTTTCTTCGGCATTTTCTTGGGTTTCGGTAGTCATTTCATTTCCGCAGGCGAGCGGCTAACCCTCCTGTGGGTGGCATTTCTGGCATACTTGGCGGTTCGTAGCTTAGTAAGTTGGCATCTGGGACACCGAACCCTAAAACGCTTGGCGGCACTGCATTCTTAAACTATCCGCCCCCCTATTATCCGAAAAATAATAATCTCCGAGGAAAATGATAGCACTTCCCCGGAGATTAACAATTACTAATGTCGCACCAACTTATCTACTACATGGTTTTAATCTTTATGAATCCATCAGCATTGTCTGTGAAAATCACATAAGAAGCACTACTTACTTTAGCCACTCCAACCGTTGTACCGGTTTTTACTTTCTCAGTATGGAGATTTTCAGTTCCTGTTGCACTATTTACACTGATTAGATTGGCAGAACCATTTACACCACCAACCAAAGAAGCAGAGGAAGTACACCACAATGAATGGAGTGTGGCAGCAGTATTCACATTCTGTTTGTTGGTCAGATTGATACCTGTGCCACTTACCGTAAGATTTGCCGTTTTATATTCACCTGACTCTTTAATCAAAACAGACATTTGATTCATTGCTATCACGGTCTCGACTCCCCCGGAGGCAGAAGATGTTTTTAACTTATATGAGTAAGAACTTCCATATCCTTTCTCATAATATTGATAATGAGCCACGATACAATATTTTCCTTCAGCATCTAATGAAATCATTGACCCTCCATTGTAATATTCACCACCCCAATCAGAATCAAAATAACCATCAAATATCACACTTTTCACAAAACTTCCAGATGTATTAGTGGCATACATGATTTCATTGTAATGATCGGCTTCTCCCCTATTATCTGTATAGGTGATATGAGTATAACCGGAGTTATCCACAGCTACATCCGGTTTAGAGCAAGAGCCTCCGTCTTCATTGGAAGCAATCACATCGTTGCTCCAGGTTAATCCCGATAGTGCGCGGTGAATGATTTTATTGTCGGCACTCTTGTAAACCACGTGAGGTGTACCATCGGGAGCTATGGCAACACGAGCCTGCGAACCGGTACCTAAATCCACTTCTCCGGTCCACGCTACTGATGTTTTGGCTCCATTATAGTAGATTTTTCCATCCGCTTTGGTATATACCATAGCAATTAGATTGGGAGAACTATCTGTATGCAAAAGTTGTCCTTCTATTTTCAAATCCACCATAGACGGTTTTCTAATATCCGTGCCATCCCACACCAATTTCAGTCGGGTGTGTTTGCCCTTTTGAAAGGCTTTGCCCACAAGGCTGCCCATACCTATACCATCGGCATGATTGAAACGGATACCAAAGTTTTTCGAGGCATCCGGCATTTCCGTGGGGATAAACCAGCGATACAGATGCACGGCTGTACCCTTCGGAATCATCAATCCGCCATTCGGCTGAAAGTCAAGCTGCGAGCTTTCCTTTTTGTCGGTATAAGTACCGGTCATCAAATCCAACGTGGGGGCTTCGGTTGCACCATAAATCCAATTATAACTATTCATATTCCCGACAAACTGCATACTATTGAGCGTAATATCGGCAGCGGAAAGGTTTTTAACCTCCACATCCATAATGGAACCGAGATGCTGAAAAGTTACCGCAGACAGCTCTGCACCGGTTATGTTTTTCAACTCGAAGCGCATGGCACAACGCACGGTGGCATAGGCCAAAGTCAATTCTTCTGACTCATGACTTTTAAGTTCCACCACAGCATTATCCGCTGCTGTGAAGCTCGCACCATAGATACCATAAAGGTCATACGGATAGGTAATGCCCGCAGGCTGACTGAATGCAAAAGAGGCAGACTTGCCATCAGCACTGATTTCAATTAACGGAATGTCGCTCACAGTCTTTTTTACTTCTCCTTTCACAAACAAGAGGCTGATTTTATCCCCTTCTTTCCATTTCACACTGCTTTTAGCGGATTCGGGGGTGATGTCCAGACGAAGACCCTCTTCTTGTGGCATCTGCACCGTCAGACGGATAAGCGTTTCCGTATGAGGAACTTTTTGAGGCTCCTGATCATTTTTATTACACGAAACCGCCAACAATAGGATGAAGAGAGCCAACGGTTTCAATAATAAGATATTTCTACTTTTCATATTTACAGATTATTGAATTGTTCTTTCCAAGAATATATACGATTTTGGTATATCGTGGTTTA